>DAIRCJ010000018.1:0-21776 GCA_036796755.1 Candidatus Geothermocultoraceae bacterium
TTTAAAGCCCGGTGGGTTAAAAAAAGGAGAGGAAAGTGAATTTTTACAATAACCTAGTCTCAGCTTTTCGGAGTTTAGCCAGCAATAAACTCCGCTCGGCTCTTACAATGTTAGGAATTGTCATTGGCGTGGCTTCGGTTCTGGCAATGATTTCAGTGGGAGCGGGTTCAACTTCTTCAGTTACTCAGAGGATTAAGTCTCTGGGCTCAAACTTGCTTATGGTAATGCCGGGGAGTGCCAGTAGCTCTTCCGGAGGGCCACAGCAGGCGGCGGGGACGGCCCAAACTCTTACCTGGGAAGATGCTCAGGCAATTGAGAAAGAAGTTCCATATGTGGAAGCGGTGTCTCCAGAATTTAGTGGTCAGGCCCAGCTTGTATACCAGAATCGAAATGTTAGCTCTCGGGTGACCGGCGTCACTCCATTTTATGAAGAAGTACACAATTTTAAGGTGGCTTACGGCGCTTTTATTAGCGAGGAAGACGAGAGGCTCTCTTCCCGGGTGGTAGTTCTGGGACAAAATGTAGCTTCTGAACTCTTTGACCGTGAAGATCCGATCGGGAAAACAATTAAGGTTAAAGACATTCCCTTTATCGTGATAGGGGTTATGGAGTATAAGGGGGTCTCGGGATTCCAGAGCCTTGATGACCAGGTTTTTGTTCCTTTGTCCACCGCTCAAAAACGCCTCTTTGGTTCTTCAACCTTGCAATCGATAAGCATCAAGGTGAAAAAAGAAGAGTTGATGAGTTTAGCTACTGACTACATTGGCAGCCTGCTTTTAGCTCGTCATGGTTTAAAAACTCCTGAGGAGGCTGATTTTCGAATAATGAGTCAGGCTGACATTTTAACTACAATGTCTCAGATAAGCAGTATCTTTACCATTTTACTCGGGGGAATTGCTGCTATCTCTCTGGTAGTTGGAGGTATTGGTATTATGAATATTATGCTGGTGTCAGTGACTGAAAGAACGCGAGAAATTGGCTTAAGAAAAGCTGTTGGTGCTCGTCGATCTGACCTTCTCCTTCAGTTTCTAATTGAGTCGGTTACTCTCAGTCTTTCCGGTGGTCTTCTGGGAATTGTCTTTGGAATTTTAGTTGCTTATCTCCTTTCCATTCTGGGTGGCTGGACTTTAATGATTTCCAGCTTTTCCCTTGTTATTTCCTTTTTATTTCCAATTCTTATCGGTATCTTCTTTGGTCTTTACCCGGCCTGGAAAGCAGCTCAGCTCAATCCCATAACTGCTCTTCGTTATGAGTAGGAGAAAATCCTGAAGCGGAAAGGTAGATGCAGAAATAAGTTTACTAAAGGGTTCGCTATGATAAACGCAGGTTTTCTTACTGGAAAAGGTGAAAAGTGAAATGGAGAAAACCAAACAAAAAATAGTGAAGTCAAGCTTGGGTGCTTAGAAAAGAAATGATAAGGCTTAAGGAAAGGAGGTGGTAAAATGTTAGCTTTAGCTTCTGTTGGGAATTGGGCGGTTTTTGGTTGTTACTTTGGCCGAGGAATGAGGTTTCATCATTATTATGGTTTTCCTTCCGGTTTTGGCGGTTTTTTCCCTTTTCTTGGTCTCTTTAAACTTCTTTTAGCTATCGGACTTTTGGCCTTGATTGTTTATCTTGTGGTAAAGGCAAGCCAAGGTAAAGCTGATGGAAAAGCAAATAGTAAAGAAGCTTTGGAGATTCTCAAAGAGCGCTTTGCCAGAGGCGAGATAGGAGAGGAAGAGTTCAAGAAGATGAAGAAAACCTTGCTTGAAGGTTAGGTTGATTTGAGTTGGAGCGCGGTTTAAAGGGTCGGGCTTTGCCCGCCCCTTTTCTTTTACTCTTCCAAAACTTTGATAGAGCCGACTATGGCTGTATAAACTTCAAGCTAGAGAAGGGTGGAATAATTATTTCAACCCGTTATAATGAAAAAAGAATGGATGTTATCTTAATCGAGCCAAAATCACCGGGGTTCAATGTTTTTTCCGGCATTCTTTTGCCTCGCCTCGGGCTACCCATTCTGGGAAGCATTTTAAAGTCTTTGGGGCATAAGGTGAAAATTTTTTGTGAAGAGATTAAATCTATTGACTGGGAGGAAGTTAAAAAAGCTGACCTGGTCGGCGTCTCCACCATTACTTCAACAGCCCCTCGTGCCTACGAGATTGCTTCAAGGGCCAAGTCTTTAGGAAAAACAGTCATTCTTGGCGGACCTCATGTTACTTTTCAGTTTGCCGAAGCTCTTAATTACGGCGATTTTGTGGTAAGGAGTGAAGGAGAAGAAACCCTGCCTGAGCTCATTGAGGCAATTGAAGGAAGAAAAGCTCTGGAAAAGATTAAGGGGATTTCTTATAAGATAAAAGAGAGGATTTTTTCCACTCCCGACCGACCTTTAATTTCTGACCTTGACAAGTTGCCTTTCCCTGATCTGAGTTTGATTGAGGGCGGGGAAAGAATAAAAGTGGCTCCGGTTTTAACTTCCCGCGGCTGTCCTTTTAACTGCTCTTTCTGTTCAGTTACGCGGATGTTCGGGCGCTCCTATCGGGTTCGTACTGTTCAGAGCATTATGGAGGAGCTAAAAAAGATAAAACAAAAAGCAGTTTTCTTTTATGACGACAACTTTACCCAGAACCGAAAGCGACTTTACGAGCTTTGTCAGGCCATACTGGAAAGTGGAAAAAAAATTATCTGGTCTGCTCAGACAAGAATTGACATCGCTAATGATTTTAATCTTCTAAAGCTAATGAGAAAAAGTGGCTGTTCACTTTTTCACATCGGTTTTGAGTCTGTTGACCCGGAGACTTTAAAGATTTACCAGAAAAAAGTTAATCCCTCTAAGTATGAGAAAAGTATAAGAACCATTAGAAAAGCCGGGATAGATATCCACGGAATGTTTGTTCTTGGTTCGGATGCGGATACGCCTGGGACTATAAGGAAAACCGTTCAGTTTGCTAAGAAAAACAAACTTTTTTCTGCTCAGTTCCTCTGTTTAACTCCTCTTCCTGGGACTCCCTTTTTTGATCAGTTGAAAAGGGAAGGACGGATTTTTACCGAGAACTGGGAGCTTTACGACGGTCATCATGTGGTTTATCAACCGGCCAGGATGACTATCTGGGAGCTTCAACGGGAGTCTATCAAAGCTTTTCTCCAGTTTTATTCAAGAAAGGAACTTCTGAAAAACATTGCCTTCTTCCGCTGGGTAAGGGCTTATTATCTGGGGGCAGCTCGCAAAAAAATCAAAGGCTGGCTCAAACAAAATCGGGCGTTTATAAGTTCCTTGAAATCACGGGTCCGACCTCCTCACCCCATCTAAAATCTTACCCTGAATCCATTTTTCAACCTTTCTTCATTTTTAAATCTTTCCCCTTCTGACTATATAAAGTATATAGAACCAGGAAAAAAGGGTATTGAGAGAGCTTGAAATGGCTTGGACTCCAGCTCTTTTAACCGACTTATGATAGACTTTTTATAAATTTTTCAGAGTATATCTCAGATTTTTTAGAGGCTTGATGGACTGGTATCAAAAAGAATTAGAAAAAGTCTTAGCTGAACTTAAAACTTCACTTCAGGGCCTTTCGGAAGAAGAGGCTAGAAACCGCCTTCAAAAGTTTGGCCCAAATGAGCTGGTGGAGAAAAAGAAAAAAACTCCTTTCCAGATGTTCCTTGAACAGTTTAAAGACTTTATGATTCTGGTTCTCATTGTCGCTGCTGTTTTCTCCGGCTTTTTTGGAGAGTTAGCTGACACCATTGCCATAGTGGTGATTGTCATCCTAAACGCTCTGGTTGGTTTTGTTCAAGAATACCGGGCAGAAAGAGCAATGGAAGCTTTAAGAGAAATGGCTGCTTTAAATGCGGTGGTTTTAAGAGAAGGCCAGGCCAGGCAGGTTTTAGCTCGAGAGCTCGTTCCTGGTGACCTTGTTCATCTGGAAGCAGGCAATATTGTCCCGGCTGATTTGAGATTGGTCGAGGCGGCTCAGTTAAAGATTAACGAAGCTTCTCTTACTGGCGAGTCAGTTCCGGTGGAAAAAGAAGCCAGGGTTCTGTCTGAACCAAACTTGCCTCTGGGAGACCGCTAAAACATAGCTTACAAAGGAACCATAGTCACTTATGGCCGGGGTAGCGGAGTGGTAGTAGCTACCGGAATGCAAACGGAAATTGGCAAAATTGCTGAGCTTCTTCAAGAGGAGGAAGAGGTAAGAACCCCGCTTCAGAAAAGACTTCAGGCTTTCGGGAAAAGCCTCTCTCTTCTGGTCTTATTTATCTGCGCTTTCATATTTATTATTGAAGTTTTAGTCAAAGGGGAAGACTTATTAAAAATGCTCTTGACTTCCATTTCTCTGGCCGTAGCAGCTATTCCTGAAGCTTTACCGGCGGTGATAACCATATCCCTGGCTCTAGGGGCAAAAAGGATGGCTGAGCACAAAGCCTTGATTAGAAAACTTCCGGCGGTGGAAACTCTGGGTTCGGTCACTTACATTTGCACCGATAAAACCGGGACCTTAACCCTTAACCAAATGAAAATTGAAGAACTCTGGGCTGCAGGTAAAAGATTGGCTGGGAAGGAGATTAAAAATCTCTTTCTTTCTGAAGCTTTCCTGCCTCAGCTTTTTGGTTTAGCCCTGGCTTTAAGCAACGACGCTAAACTTGAGTCATCAGGTAAGGTTTTAGGCGACCCAACCGAGACTGCTCTTTATGAATTTGCCCGGGAAAACGGTTTTGACCGCTTTAGGCTGGAGGAAAAATTCCCCCGGGTGGCCGAGATACCTTTTGATTCAGTGAGAAAATGTATGACCACTTTTCACCAGGTTAAAAAGGAAGATGTTCAGTTTTTCCTGCCTGGAGAGCCTTCCTTTAAGTTCATTTCCTTTACCAAAGGGGCGGTGGAAGTTCTCCTGGAAAAGTCAGGCCTGATGGTGGATTTTGAAGGGGAAAAACATATTTTATCACCGGAAGAGATTTTAAAAGCAGCTGAAGAAATGGCCTCCGATGGCTTGCGCGTCCTTTGCCTTGGCGTTCGTTTCTGGCAAGAACTCCCTGGGACCATATCTCCAGAGGTGGTGGAGAAAGATTTAGCAGTCATTGGGCTGGTTGGCATGCTTGACCCGCCACGGGAGGAAGCTAAAGAAGCGGTGGAAGAATGTAAAAAAGCAGGGATTAAACCGGTGATGATAACCGGCGACCATCCTTTAACCGCCCGAACCATAGCTGAAAGGCTGGGTATTATTGATGGTGATAGCGAAGCTGTTTTAAGCGGTAGAGAGCTTGAAAAGCTTTCTTTGGAGGAGTTTGAAAAGCACGTGGAGCATATAAGGGTTTATGCCCGGGTGGCTCCCGAGCAAAAACTCAAAATAGTTAAGGCTTTGCAGGATAAAGGAGAGCTGGTAGCTATGACAGGTGATGGAGTGAACGACGCGCCAGCTTTAAAAAGGGCTGACATCGGGGTGGCAATGGGAATTACCGGAACTGATGTCGCTAAAGAGTCCGCTCATATGATTCTTCTTGATGATAACTTTGCCACCATCGTCCAGGCGGTTAGAGAAGGAAGGCAGATTTTTGACAATATCCGCAAATTTATAAAGTATATTTTAGGGAGCAACATTGGAGAGGTCTGGACAATCTTTTTTGCTCCCTTTATAGGTCTTCCAGTTCCTTTGCTTCCGATTCACATTTTATGGATAAATCTGGTTACCGATAGCTTGCCGGCTATTGCTTTGACTGCTGAGCCACCAGAAAAAGATGTGATGAATCGTCCGCCTCGAGATCCCAGAGAAGGGCTTTTTGCTGATGGTTTAGGTTTTTACATTGTCTGGGTTGGCATTTTAATTGGTTCTCTTGCTCTGCTAATTCAAGCTTGGTCAATAAAGACTGGAGAAGCTCACTGGCAAACTATGGTTTTTTGTGTTCTTTGCTTTTCCCAACTCTGGCATGTTCTGGCTGTAAGGTCAGAAAAGGAGTCCTTATTTTCCCGGGGTTTTTTTACTAATCTTTTTCTTCTCTTCTCCATTTTTTTGATTTTCCTCCTTCAGCTGGCCACCGTTTACCTGCCTTTTTTAAACCCCATCTTTAAAACTCAACCTTTGAGCCTTTCCGAGTTAAGCCTGACAGTTTTGATTTCTTCCCTTACTTTCCTGGCTGTTGAGATTAGCAAATTTCTTAAGAGGTTAAAGGAGAACTCGTCCTCTTGAATTTCCTAAAAAGCTTTTTTAAATTTCAAGTCGAAGAAACAAGAGTGATAAAATTTTTGCTATGGCAAAAGTTTTAATTATTGAAGATGAGAAGACTGTAGTTGATTCTCTTGTTCTTGCTTTTAAGCAGGAAAATTACGAAGTAAGTTTTGCTTTGGACGGCGAAAATGGCAAGAAAAAGTTTTTAGAAGAGAAGCCAGATGTGGTTATTCTTGATTTAATGCTTCCGGAAGTTCGAGGTGAAGATGTCTGTCGGTTTATCAGGGAAAATTCAGATATCCCGATAATTGTAATTTCGGCTAAAGATAGCGAAATTGATAGAGTAGTTGCTCTGGAGCTGGGAGCGGATGACTACCTGACTAAGCCCTTTTCTATTCGGGAGCTTTTAATTAGAACCAAAAAGAGACTTAAGGAATCAAAAAAGGAAAAGCAAGAAACAATTGAAAAGCCTTATGAATTGGGACCTTTCTTCCTTGATAGGGCAAGACACGAGTTTAGATTGGAAGGCGAAGTGGTTGAACTTACTCCAAGGGAATTTAAAATGATGGAGGTTTTTTTAAAGCGGCCTACTCGCGTTTGGACTCGAGAAGAGCTTACTGAGATTATATGGGGACATGATTATGTCTATTTGAAGAGTATAGATGTTTATATTAAGAGGCTTCGGGGGAAATTAGGTCGATATGCAAATGCAATAAAAACAATTCGGGGTATTGGCTATAAACTGGAGGTGTAAAGGATAAACTTTCCTCTTTATCTACTTTTGGGACTTTTGACCTTAATTTTCTTCGCTTTCCTTTTTTTCTTTCTTTATGACGTTATCGTTTTAAGGAAGAGGTTTCAAGAGTTTCAGAAAGAAGTGAAAAAAGTTTCGGGAGAAAATTCTTTAGAAAAATTCAGCCAAAGATTTAGTAATTTAGCAGAAAAACTAAGTTCACTTGAAGAAAAGCTTTCTATTTACACATTTCTGCTTGACGAAATGCCTGTTGGTGTGGTGTTAATAAATGAAAGCGGAAAAATCACTTTCACAAACAGGGCGGCTAACAAGTTTTTACTTTCTTCAGCTTCTGAAGCGAAAAAAAATCCCCTTTCTCCCATAGCTTTCACTTTGGAAATTTCCCAGGTTATAAAAGAAGCTCTTACCGGAGAAGAAAAAACCATAGAAATTGAGATAAAGCATCCTAACACAAAAACAGTGAAGGCTCACATTAAACCACTTTTAAGGGAAGGAAAGGCAAGAGGGGCAGTGGTGGTGCTAGAGGACATCACTGAACTTAAGAAACTGGAAAAGCTGAAGCAAAGTCTAATTTCGGATTTTTCACATGAATTACGAACTCCTTTAACTTCCCTCAAGACTTCGGTTGAAGCCCTAACGGAATTTGATGCTCTGAATAATCCAACTGAGGCAAAAAAGTTTTTAGAAAATGTACAGAGTGAGGTCGAGAACCTTTCTGATTTAGTTAATAAAATGATGCAACTAGCTCGCCTGGAAAGTGGAGCCGAAAGCATTCTAGTGCGAAGCAAGTTTAAGCTGGAGGAAATTGTTAACCAGTCAATAAAGGCTGTCCAGGTTCAAGCCGAAAAGAAGAAAGTTTCTTTATTAGTCTCCTTAGGTGTTAATCCTCTGTTGGAAGGGGACAAAAAACTTTTAACCCTGGCTATCGTCAACCTTTTAGATAACGCTGTAAAGTACAGCCCAAGAGGAGGAAAGGTTTTTGTCGAAACTGATTCGAAAAATGGTTTTGCTACTATCGCTGTAAGGGATAAAGGACCAGGAATACCTAAAAAAGACCTTCCTTATATTTTCCGACGCTTTTACCGTGGAGAAAAGCACCGCTCTCGCTCCAAAGGTGGGGTTGGCTTGGGCCTCTCGCTTGTTAAACACATTGTGGAAGCTCACAATGGAAAAGTTGTAGTTGAGAGTGAACTAAAAAGAGGCTCTAAATTTACCATCTTCCTTCCAATTAATAAAAGCTAATTTATCTTTAACTCATTTTTAACCGAAATTTAACTTCTTTTTTGTTGTTCTGTAATTTTCTTTCTTTAAAATGAACTCAAAACAAAAGAAGGAGGTTTTGGTGAAGAAAAAATCACCAGGAGGTTTGCTCGGAGAGAAAAATTTTTCAAAGGAGGTTGGGATGCTCAAGAAAGGTTTTTCTTGGCAGAAGATGAAAAAGCTCAAGAGGTTTCTTGTTTTCGGTCTGCCTATCTTGCTAATTTTTTCAGTTTTAGTCGGAGGCTGTAAGCAGGAGGCAAAAACAAAAGAGGAGGAAAAAAGCTCTGAATTAAGTGGAGAAGTGAAAGTCGACGGTTCGAGCACGGTTTATCTGATAACTGAGGCTGTTGCTGAGGAGTTTCAGAAAAAGAATCCAAACACTAAAGTGACAGTGGGAACTTCAGGCACTGGTGGAGGTTTTAAAAAGTTTGTGGTCGGGGAGACCGATATAAACGATGCCTCGAGACCTATAAAGGATGAGGAGAGGAAGCTTTGTGAGGAAAATGGGATTGAGTACCTGGAATTAAAAATTGGGATTGACGGGTTGGCAGTAGTTGTTAATTCTGAAAACGACTGGTGTGAAGATATAACTATAGAAGAGTTAAAGAAGATTTGGGAGCCCGGAAGCAAGGTAAAAAAATGGAGTGATGTAAGGCCGGAATGGCCGAAAGAAAATATAGTTCTCTTCGGACCGGATACCGATTCTGGTACTTTCGACTTCTTCACCGAAAAGGTTGTGGGCGAGGAAGGTAAGAGTCGCTCTGATTACACGGCCAGTGCCGATGATAATGTTCTTGTAGAGGGAGTTGCCGGCGAAAAATATGCTCTTGGCTACTTTGGGCAGGCTTATTACGAGGAAAACAAAGATAAAATTAGAGCAGTGTCTATAAACGGTGTAACCCCTGAAATAAACAATATCAAGGAAGGGAAGTATCCTCTTTCCCGTCCTCTGTTTATCTATGTCAACAAGGCTTCTTTAAAGAAACCTCAAGTTTTCGCTTTCGTCCAGTTTTACTTAGAAAACGCGGCCAAACTTACTCAGGAAGTTGGCTATGTTCCCCTTATTGAAAGCGAATACCAGGACGGACTGAAAATTCTTGAGGATTCCAAGCAGTAAAAAAAAGATTAACCGATCTTTCTTGAGGAAGTTGGGAGAGAAACTCATTGAAGGGCTTCTCTCCCTTTCTTCCATTGTTTCCATTTTAATTACTTTCCTCATTGTTCTGATTCTTTTAGTTGAATCAATTAGTTTTTTCAGGGAAGTTTCTCCTTTAAAGTTCTTTACCGGCACAAGATGGGCACCTTTATACAAGCCATCGGCTTTTGGCGTGTTACCTCTTTTGACAGGAACTTTTTTGACTTCAATTATCGCTTGCATTGTTGCTATGCCGATTGGTTTGTTAACGGCCATTTACTTGAGCCAGTATGCCAAACCCTCCTTTCGCCATATAATCAAGCCAGCTTTGGAGGTTCTTGTTGGGATTCCAACGGTTGTTTATGGCTACTTTGCTGTGGCCACAGTTACTCCTTTTTTAAAGAATCTCTTCCCTCAAACAAATGTTTTTAATGCTTTAAGCGCTGGCTTAGTGATGGGGATTATGATAATTCCGATTGTTGCTTCTTTGAGCGAAGATGCAATGTCGGCTGTTTCTCCGAACCTCATTCAGGGAGCTCTTGCTCTGGGGGCCACAAAATTAGAATCTACTTTTAAGGTAGTAATACCGGCATCTATCTCTGGAATAATAGCTTCCTTTATTTTGGCTATTTCTCGAGCAATTGGGGAAACAATGGTTGTTACTCTGGCTGCTGGATCAACGCCGAACCTTACCTTTAATCCTTTAGAAAGTGTTCAAACTATGACTGCTTACATCGCTCAAGTTAGTTTAGGCGATACACCTTTTGGGAGCATTGAGTACAAAACTATATTCGCGGTGGGTTTAGTTCTATTTCTTTTGACTTTTGTTTTAAATCTTATTGCTAAGGTGTTTGTTGGATGGAAACAAGAGATTTACTAAAAGAAAAGGAAACAAAAGATTTTCTAATAAAAAAGGAAAGTCTGGGAAAGTTAATAAGGGTGAAAAGAAAAGCAGATAAAGTCTTTTCTTTTCTGGCTCTTTTAGCTTCACTTGTTGGGCTGTTATTTATTGCCTTTTTTTTCCTGGATATACTTCTAAAAGGCTTGAGATGGATAGATTTACAGTTTCTATTGGGTACTCCCTCAAGATTTGCTAAAAATGCAGGTATTTTCCCTGCTTTGGTTGGTTCGCTTTGGCTACTTCTTCTAACTGCTGTTTTCTCTGTGCCTTTAGGAATAGCCACAGCTATTTATTTAGAAGAATATTCTCCTGAGGGGCCGATTGCCAGATTTATTAAGATTAATATATCTAATTTAGCGGGTGTACCTTCAATCATTTACGGAATTCTTGGTCTAGCCCTTTTTGTTCGTTTTCTAGCTTTAGGAAGAAGCATTCTATCTGGAGGGCTCACTCTGAGCTTGGTGGTTCTTCCGCTTATCATAATTGCTTCTCAGGAAGCTCTTAAAGCCGTTCCTCAAACACTCAGAGAAGCTTCTTTTTCTTTGGGGGCGAGTAAGTGGCAGACCATAAGATTTGCCGTTTTACCAGCCGCTTTTCCGGGGATCTTGACGGGAATAATCCTTGCTTTAGCCAGGGCGATTGGAGAGACAGCTCCATTGATCACCATTGGTGCACTTTCCTTTGTAGTTTCTATTCCCAGAGGTCCTCTTGACCCATTTACAGCTCTTCCAATTCAAATATATAGTTGGTCCTCTCGGCCAAAAGAAGAGTTCCGGGAGATCGCAGCTGCAGCTATTATAGTTCTTCTTTTTCTTCTTCTGGTTTTCAATGCTTTAGCAGTCATTTTGAGGTACAGAACTAAAAAAAGAATGGGCCAGTTATGAAAAAGAAATTTGACACCTTAAAGAAAAATCTTTATTTAAGTTTCAATCGGGAAAGTATTTCAAAAGAAGAAATTAAAATATCTATCAATAATTTTTCTCTTTATTGCGGGAAAAAGAAAGTTATCGAAGAAGTTACTTTTCCTATTTTTAGTAATTCTATCACTTCAATCATAGGCCCTTCTGGCTGTGGAAAAACGAGTCTTTTAAAATCTATAAATCGGCTCCACGATGATAACCCCTTGGCAAGGATGTTTGGTTCTATATATCTTGACGGGGAAGACATATTGAACCCCGATATGGATGTGATTTTTTTACGAAGAAAAGTAGGAATGGTTTTTCAAAAGCCAAATCCCTTTCCTGGAAGTATTTACGAAAATGTGGTTTTCGGCCCTCGTCTTTTTGGAATCAGAGAAAAGGAAAAGTTAGATTGGATATGCGAAACAAGTTTAAGAAGAGCAGCTTTGTGGGATGAGGTAAAGAATAAGCTTCAAGAAAAAGCTACAAATCTTTCGGGTGGTCAACAACAGCGGCTTTGTATAGCTCGGGCAATTGCTTTAGAACCCGAAGTTATTTTAATGGACGAACCTTGCAGCGCTTTAGACCCAATTTCAACCTTTAAAATTGAGGAGTTAATTTTCAGTCTTAAGGATTATTACACCATTTTAGTGGTAACTCATAATATGCAACAAGCTGCTCGCATTTCTGATTACACTGTTTTTTTGTATGCCGGAGAAGATTTAGTTGGCCGCTTGATAGAGTATGGTGAGGCTTCAAAGATGTTCATTAACCCAGAGAATGAATTAACCGAGAAATACATAGCGGGAAAGCTTGGCTAAAACACGGGAAACTTTTCTTTACCTCTTCTCAAAAAATTAGAAAGGTTTTTTCTTCTCTTCTTTTGCTTGTTTGAGCTTAAAAAAGATTTACTTTATAATTACTTTTTTAGTGTGGGCGCTTAGCTCAGGGGGAGAGCACTTGCTTGACGCGCAAGGGGTCAGAGGTTCAAATCCTCTAGCGCCCACCACCCTACTCTTCAGTTTTTAATTTTCCTGGAATAAATTCTTGGCTAACTTGCTAAAATAAAAAGCCAGGATTGATTAATGACTTTTCAGCTTGTTCTCTCGGCCTAAAGCTATTTTTAGGTTTCTTCAAACCCCCAAAGGTTATGTAAGTTCAGGGGTTAACCTGGCGAAAGGTTTCTCCGTATTCTACGCCGACTTCGGGAAAGCTAGCTTTGAAACCATACATTTCAAAGGGTTCAGGTCTAAAGAAGGAGAAAATTCGGCGAACAGCTCTTAAAGCGCCAAGGCGGCGTGAGCTTCCGTAGTTGACTAAAATTTTAAGGGCTTCTTTCTTTTTCTCTTTGCTTTGAGTGTAATCAAAAATCAGGTTTGGTTCCTTGGTGTGGAAAAGGCAGAGAGTGACTTTAAGCTCTTTGCCTACTTTTATTGCCGCTTCTCCGGCGGCCAGGTGGTCAGCGTGGCGGTAAATGTAGTGTGGTTTTTCGAAATCAAAGGTAAAAATGACAGCTGGAGGCTCATACTCAGCCAATCTTTCAAGATACCTTAAAAGTTCTTCTTTGTGTTTCTGAAGGCCTCTATCAGGGAAGTGCAAAAAGATAATCCGAGAGTAGCCAATGATTTGTCCTGCCTTTCGCTGCAAGTTTTCTCTTTTAGCCCCCAGATTATCATCGTTTGCTCCTTTCTCGCCTGAGGTTGACATTATAAGGATAACCCGGTTTTTTAAAGCTAGAGAAGCTAGGGTTCCCCCGGCGTACCACTCGGCGTCATCAGGGTGAGCCGCTACTACCCAGATATTTTTACCTTCCATTTTAGAAAGGTGCCTCCCTTTTTCCAGAGCTTTTTCTGGGTTTTCTGGACGGGAAAGGAAAAAAAGATAACGTAGGGCAGCGATAGCTAGAAGAAGCAAGAGAGAAAAAAAGAGCAAAGCTAAGGCTAAACCTAAAACTAACTTTCTTAAAATCACTGTTCAATTTTATCACGCAAGAGGGTGCTTAAAAAAAAATTTAGAAAAGAAATTAAAAAACTTCTTCCGACCTTTTTGATATGTCCTGATAGATTTTTGGCATCTGGCTTTTATTGAGCAGTTAAAGTAAAAAGTCAACTTGACTAAAAAATTTTTTTATATTATCATATCGTAATTTAAATATATAAAGAGGTGAATTGGTTTGAGAGAACAGATAAGAGCAAATATACTAAAAGCCTTAGCCCATCCGACAAGAATAAAGATTTTGGAGATGTTAAGGGAAGGAGAAAAGTGTGTTTGCGAGATGCTGCCTTTTCTCAATCTTGAGCAACCAAATGTTTCTCAGCATCTTTCAATTTTAAGGAACAGTGGGATTGTGGAAGCAAAGAAAAGAGGGCCTTCCGTTTTTTATCGCTTAAAAAATGAAAAGTTAGCTCAAATTCTCGCCCTTTTAGACCAGATTATTTTGGAGGAGCTTAAAGAAAATCAAAAAATCTTAAAAGAGTTGAGGAGGATTAAATGATTATCTGGCAGACAATCCTTTTGGGTGGCTGGCAGGCTTTAATTGACTATGTCTGGCATCACACCTTTACCTGTCTCATCCCCGCTTTCTTTATCGCTGGGGGAATTGCCGCTTTTGTTTCCAAAGAATCAGTGATGAAGTACTTTGGGCCTCAAGCTAACAAAGTTCTTTCTTACTCAGTGGCCTCTATTTCTGGTGCTATTTTAGCTGTTTGTTCTTGTACGGTTTTACCTCTCTTTGCTGGAATTTACCGTCGGGGAGCGGGACTTGGGCCAGCTATTGCTTTTCTTTACTCGGGACCAGCTATCAATGTTTTAGCTATTGTTTACACAGCTCAACTTTTAGGTTTTGACCTGGGTTTAGCCCGTGCTTTTTTTGCTGTTCTCTTTGCGGCAGTAATTGGTTTATTAATGGCTATAATTCACCATAAGGAGGAGAAAACAAAGAGAGCAAATGCTTCAGAAAAAGTTTTTCTATCGGATGGTAAGGGCACTGATTTTCAGCGCCTGACTTTTCTCTTTGTTTTGATAGCCATTCTTCTTACTGCTACTTCCCGGTTAGCAAATGGTCTTAAGTGGCCTATGGTAGGTGTCGAAATCCTTCTAGTTATATTGATGTCTGTTTTCTGGTTCGAAAGAAGCGAAGTGAAACTCTGGCTTTCGGAAACCTGGAGCTTGTTTAAGCTAATTACTCCAGTTCTTCTAACCGGGGTTTTCTTGGCTGGTGTAATTAAAGTAATTCTTCCTCCGGCTTGGGTAGGAAGATTTGTTGGCGGGAACACTTTTTTCGGTAACCTTGTGGCTTCAATTTCTGGAGCCCTGATGTATTTTGCTACTTTAACGGAAGTACCAATTATTAAATCTCTAATGTCTTTGGGAATGGGGAAAGGCCCGGCTTTAGCGTTACTTTTAGCTGGTCCAGCCCTTTCTCTGCCCTCTATGCTGGCTTTACAAAGGATTGTGGGAACTAAAAAAATGCTTACTTATGTATTTCTAGTGGTTGTTTTTTCCACCGCCATTGGGCTATTTTTTGGAGCCCTGGTGGGTTAAAAAAATCGGAGAGGTGGTTTTGTGGAAATTAAGGTTTTAGGAACTGGCTGCCCAAAGTGCCAGGCTCTCAAAGAAACTGCTAGGAAAGCCCTTTCGGAGCTCGGGCTGGAGGCAGAGATTGAGGTGGTTAAGGAGATAGAGAAGATAATGGAGTACCCAATTATGTTTACTCCAGCTCTGGTGGTAAACGGAAAGGTCAAGGTTTCGGGGAAAGTCCCCTCAGTTGAAGAAGTAAAAAAGTATCTTGAGGAGGAGCTAAAACAATAATTGAAAAAAGAGATAGCAGTTTGCAGCTGTTTGGAAGGAAAATCCCAAGGAAGGTTGCCTGGGAAAATTGCTTAAAGAGAGATTCAAAAGGAAAGATCGCTAAACCCTTGCTGCTTTACTTAGCGGTTGCAGTATAATCTTTTTGATTTTTCTTCGGGTAATTTCTTCGAAGGCGGGTATTTTTTAAAGAGGTTGACAGATAGGACTATATGAATTATTCTTGTTATATGTTTAAAACATATAAATGTAATGAAGAGGTGAGTTTATATGTTTGAGAGGCGTTTTGGTAGAGGTTGGCGATGTGGCCCTGGTGCTTGGCGAGGGTTCCGCTTTTTAGAACCTTATATTTTGCTTAAGTTAAAGAAAGGCTCTTCTTACGGTTATGAACTGACGGAAGCTTTAAAAGGAGAAATTTTTCATGGTGAGCCAGATCCGGGAGCTGTCTATCGAACTTTGCGCTTTTTAGAGGAGGAAGGCTTTGTTGTCTCCCGCTGGGAAACAGAGGGTAGTGGTCCTGCTCGGCGATATTATGAGCTAACAAAAGAAGGAGAAGAGCTTCTCAACTCCTGGGTGAAAGTGATTGAGGAGCGTTTTGAGAGTCTAGAAAAGTTTTTAAAGGAGTATCAGGAAAGCATGGAAGGAAGAAAGAAATGAGAATAGCAGTGGCCTCTGATGATGGAGTTAGCATTTCTTCACATTTTGGGAGAACAAAAGGGTTAGTGGTGTTTGAGGTAGCGGATGGGAAAATTAAAGACCGGGAATATCGCCCTAACACTTTTACTGTTCATGCTCGCGGTTTGGAAGGGAATCATTACCACGACCACCATGGTCCGATTCTTCAAGCTTTAAGCGATTGCGAAGTGGTAATTTCGCGAGGGATGGGCAGAAGAATGTATGAGGATTTGGAAAAAAACGGGATCAAGGCTTTTATCACCAAAGAAACTCAGGTAGAGAAAGCTGTTGAGCTTTTTCTTCAGGGGAAGCTTAGCTCTTTTCCTGAGTCAGCTTGTCACCATTAGAGAGGCAAATAAAGGTTTTGTAAGGGAGGTGGAATTAGTGGCCAAGAGAAAGTTCAGATGTTCAGATTGTGGATATACCTGGGAAATTGCTTATGGGAAAGGAAGACCTTCTAAGTGCCCTGAATGCGGAAGTTTAAATATTCACCGAGAAGAGGAAGACCGCGGTTACGCGCGATTTGGTGGCAGAGGTCGAGGCAGAGGATGGGGAAGAGGGTGTTCTTTTGGAAGAGCATGAGTTAAATCAGCTCTTATTATCTCTATTGCTTTAACTTAAGTTTCTGAGAAATTCTCTCTCCCACTGAGTAAATTCTAAAGTGAGATTAATTTATACTTTCCACTTACAGACAACTATTGGTCAGCGAAGCGCCACCAACAAAGAGTCGTAGCTAACCCCAGCTCGCTGGCCAAATTTACATCATATCATTGTTGCTTTTTCATCAGGTATATGACGTCACGGCGGAAAAAACAAAGCTGTCTTTCCTTTCTCTGAATTTTTCATTTTTTGCTTACATAAAGACCGTAGCCAAAATACTTAAAAATTTTAAAAACACTCTTAGGGGGTCGGCTAATCTTCTTTACATAGCTTCTTACCGCTGGGTCTTTAAAAAACATCAGAAAAAACTTGCCCCAGGCAGAAAGGTAGTCCCGCAGATCCATCTGTCTAACTTCGTAGTAGTACTGGCGCCAGGCATTAGTTTGATAAATCCTTGCCACTACATCTTTTACTCCAGCTTCTTTCAAAAGATTCTTCCACTCATCAGGGGTTAAAAAATAAGCTCCACCAAGGGCAAGGGAAAGATAATCAGCTAAATCTTTTGGAGGTGGTTTTATCCAGGTTGCTTCATTAAAGCCTACATAGCCTCCGGACTTAACTACCCGTATGTATTCACTTATTGCCTTTTTCTTATCTTCTATAAAAACATTAACTGATTCGCCAAGAACAGCGTCAAAATAATTATCTTCAAAGGGAAGGTTTTGAGCATCAGCCATTAAGAATTTGACTTTACCTTCTACTTTTTTTCTTCGGGCTCTTTCGTAAGACTTTTCTACCATTTTTTCAGAAATGTCAATTCCTACTACCTCGCAGCCAAACTCTTTAGCCAGAAAACAAGCACTTATTCCCACACCGCAGCCTACATCAAGAACCCGTGAGCCTTCCGCGATACGGCAGAGTTCGGCTAACTCCCGGGTAGCTTTCACACCTCCCATGTGCTTGGTGAGGCCCCAGGAGGCCTGAAGCTCAAAGTAAAAAGATTTTTCAGCTTCTTCTGGGCGGGAAGTCGAAGGAGCTTCTTTTTCCATAACCTAAGTTTAGCAGATAAGTTGAGGAAAGAAGCAAATGCTTGCTTCTTGTTAAGTAAAATGAAAAGGGGCTAGAGTCCCCACCCAATTTTAAACGCTACATTAAAGTCATTATTTAGATTGTCCCAAAATTTATTGTGAGCTTGAAGAATGGGCATCATCGAAAGTTTAGACTTTCGGAAAATATTGACCGATAAAGAATGTAAAATAAGCTATCAAGCATTATTGTCGATTGGGATTTAAGGGCGGGAAATTTGAAAAGTACTCTTCTCAAAGGAGAATAAAAAAGCTCATTAACTTTAGCTTCCTTTGTGGAACTAGCTAAGTTATTTACCTACCTATTATTTTCTCAGCTTTTACTAATCTTATATTCTTATATTTACGATGTTTAGTTTCCTGTCTGAGAAAATAATCCTATATTTTTTCCTAAAAAGTCAGGTAGCATATTCTATCCCTATGTTCCCTTTTTTGTTTTTTCATCCACCCTTAAGTTTGAGCCAGGCTTACGATTATTTTTATCTTCTTGGTCTTCAGGCTCTGATTTTCCTTTCTCTTTTTCTGGGTGGTTTTTGGATTATCAGAAAAAGCGGGGAGGAAAAAGGGGTAGTTTTTTGAATTGTTGCTTGCTCGGTCGGAGTTTTCATTGGTGATTTTTTAGATTTTCTTTGTTCCTTTCCTTTTAATGAAAACTTGATTCGAAGCTCGGTTATTCTGATTTTTTTGAAGGGTTTGTTTTTTTTTGCCTTACGGTAACCCTTTCCCTCTTTGTCCCTTTTAAGGTTTTGATTGGAAAGTTTTTTCCCGAGGCCGGGCGCCATCTGCAAAATTTGCTCTCTTATCTCATATTTTTCTTGGTTTTTGTTTACTGCTACTGGTTGCTTGCTGGTCACATAAAAGGGTTCTCTAAAAAGTTTCAGGTGGGAGATAACGAGGATTTTCATCTGCTGTTGTGAAGAATTTTCATAGGTCCTGACTTGTGTATTCATTGCGAACCATTCTTTTAGGCCCCCAAATTAATAAGATAACTATGACGACTAAGATGTTTAGAATAAGCGAGTAGAGACCGCCTAATTTGGTTGCATTAGTGGGAAAGATAAAATGCGAAAGGTTACCCATAGTGTGAAAAAGTAAAACTGCCAGGATACTTCGGTTTGTATTGTTGTATATCCAGGTAAAAGGGATGGAAAAAAAAGTTGCGCCGAGAATAAAACCCCAAATGGGTATGTTGCGATATATTTCTTGCTCGGGCATAAAGAATAGCGGGAGATGCCAGAACCCCCAGGCAATTCCAAGGATTACGCTGGAAAAAAGGGCATTGAAGTTTATTTGCAACCGTTCAAGGGCGTACCCTCTCCAGCCGAATTCTTCGGCTAAAGGTCCACCAAGAAAAAGGATGTAAAAAAAAGCGGGGATAATGATCCAGGGCTGGGATAGAACGGGAACTTTTGGAGCTGCCTCGCCGCTTAAAACAGCTAGCAAAAGAGACAGACCTACAATCGCTGGCATTAGCAAAAAAATTGGAAAAAGCCAGATTTTTTTAAAACTAAAATCTAACCCTCTTTTCAACAGGTTTTTTACTCCGCTAAAACCGTCATTTAAGTAGGCAAGAAGAAAAGCGGCTATAGTCGGACCAAACGGAGCAACATAAAGACGGGTATTCCAGAGAACTTCGGGCAGCCAAAAAAGCCACGACCAAGCAAAAGCAATGAAAAAAAATAACCACAGGTTACGGTTTTCAAAGTGGTTTGGTTTCACTTTATTGTTTCCCCCTGTTTATTTCTAATTTATGATTTAGCTTAAATTTTGTCAAAGAATTAGAAAGAAAGCACCCCCTCTGTTTGAACGAAGATTAATTATGAGTAGCTTTAATCTTTATTTACCTTTTGGTTTATAGCAAACCTCTCGGCTTAGAAAGTTTTCTGGCTTTTTCAAGTTTTGCCGGTTCAGGCGGAGTTGTAATTTAAAAGCCGAGAGAGATGGAAAAGTTTAAGGAAGGATATAAAAAAATCATTAAATTTCTTGATTGATTAAAAATGATATGTTACTTTTAGAAAGGGGAAAATTTTTAAATGTTTATTAAATTGATGAAAAGGCATTTTTTAGGGGTTTTAATTGCATTTTTACTAGCTTTGTCGGGAATTGGCTGTGGAGTCTCGGAAAAAAGTAAAGATGCCACAACGCTTAATAAGACCAATGAAGGAAAGAGCCGGGGAAATCAGGGGGAAAATTACCAAAAACTTTTGTCCAGCAAAGTGAATCTTTGCGAGCTTTTTCCTAAGGAAAAAATCAGCGAGCTTTTAGGAAAGCCAATTGTTAAAACTAAGATTGGCACAAGCGAAGTCAATCCCGCCCCGAGTTGTTTTTACTATCTCGACGGCTCAAAAACTGTTTATTTAGAGCTTGGCCAGAACAGTAACCCAAGTGACCAGATAAAAGGGGCTAAAGCCCTGGGCTGGAAAGTTGAGGATGATCCTAAAATTCTCCTGAAAAACTGGGTCGTTTATAACCAGGAAGGCAAGGTTTACCTCATTTATCTAGTAATTGATGAAAAAACCTTTATAACCATTAATCCCTGGGGAAGCGGACTTACAAATGAAGAGGAGGTAGATTTTGCTTCCAGGTTGGCAAAATACCTAAAAGATGAGTTTGGAGTGAAGTGAGAATGAAGAAATATCTGTTAGCTTTCTTGATGGCAGTTTTTTTAGTCACTTTGCTATCGGGCTGTTCAAGCTGGAGCCAAGAAAAAACTTCTAAAACCACATTGACTGAAAAGGGGAAGGCTCCAGAACCTCAAAAAAACAACTATCGGGAACTTTTCTCCGGGGAAGTTAGTTTTTCTGAGTTTTTTCCGAAGGAAAAAATCGAAGAGCTATCAGGCAAAAAAATTCTGAACTTCAGGCCGGCTTTGAATAAAACTCAACAATTTACTGAGTATGCTTACGAATACCAGATGGAAGGCACCAGGTACTCTCCGTTGTTGAAAAGAGAAGTTCCTAATAATATTACGATAAGCTTCCTTCAGGGAGATGTTAAAAGTTTAAGGGAGGCCTCAAAAATTTCTAAATACGAAATAAGGCAGGATAAAAGCATTCCTTTTCCTCATCAGCTCATCTTTGACCAGAAGGGAAACTTCAGGACGCTGGAAATTTTTCTCGGTGAGGACCTTGATCTTTTTGTTCATACCTGGTTTAGCTCTTTAACTCAGGATGAGGCATTGAGTTTTGTAAAAAAGCTGGCTCTTTACTTTAAAGAGGTTCTTGAAAAGAAGGCTCAAGAAAAAGGCATAAAGGCTTCTTCTCAGAGTAGCGGTGGCAGTGTGCCCTTGCCTCAAGATGAGGAGGTGATTCGCAACTTTTTTGCTTTCATTCACTCTGGAGAAGCTGATAAGGCAGCATCAATGATGAAAACGGCTAATGATACTGAGAAGCAAATGTGGGCGGTTCAGTTTGCAGCTTTCAATGCGGTTCGAGTTTTAAAAGTAGAAAAGGCTAATGAAAATAGCTGGACTGAAAGCAAACACTTCTATAAAGTAATTTTAGATGTGAAGATGAATCCAAGTTCTGCCAACGCTCCTATCCCTTACTATGGCTGGCAGGATGGGGAAAATACTCGCTGGTTAACTCTGGAAAAAGTGGGAAATGTTTTTAAGATTTCTGCCATCGCTACCGGACCATAGAGTTTAAAAGTTTCATTTTCTGGCAAAAGGTGTCTGCTTTTCCGGTTCTTAAACCACCCTTTAAATTAAAGGGGGGGTGAAAGGAAGACCTTAAAATTTAAGAGGGAGGTTTTTGGTCCTCCTTGCTTGTAAAGGGCTGGATAGAGATTCTCTTTATCCCCCTTTTTCAAAGGAGGTTTGGGGGGATTTAGAAGGCCAGGGAAAAGTTAAAAATAATAATTTATTTCAGCATTTCAAAGCGAGTAGAAAGGTCTGACCTCTTAGGTTTTCTTTGGTTTTAGGAGGTTTTTGCCAAATTTGCTAAAGTTTAATACACTATAGTGCTGCTATTTGAATAATTGTGGTTATGGACAGGATGTGAAAATTGCCACCTTCTTTTAGAAATTTAAAAGAATTTATAGCTTTTTTAGAAGAAAGGGGGCAAATTGCTTTTATTGAGCAAGAAGTTGACCCTGAATTAGAGATTACTGAAATCACTGATAGAGTGGTCAAATCTTCTGGCCCTGCGCTTTACTTTAAAAATGTAAAGGGAAGCAGCTTTCCAGTAGTTACTAATCTTTTCGGCTCTTACCAGCGGATTGCCTGGGCTCTGGGTCAAGACTCATTTGATGATATTGAAAAGTTGATTCCTGCTTCTCTCCCTTCCATTCCTGCTAATGTAAAAGAGGCCCTATCTTCCTTGACTGATTTGATCAGGCTAAGAAAGGTAAAACCAAAGATTGTCTCTGAGGCCTCCTCTCAGGAGATCGTTTATACAGACGAGGCCGATTTAACAAGGCTTCCAATTCTTAAATGCTGGCCCGAGGACGGAGGGCGTTTTATCACTCTGCCTCTGGTCATTACCAAAGACCCTGAGACTTCGGTTCAAAATATAGGGATGTAT
>DAIRCJ010000019.1:0-21461 GCA_036796755.1 Candidatus Geothermocultoraceae bacterium
GGGAAGGCGGCCGAACAGTGGGAGCTGGAAGTGTAACTAAGGTTCTGGAGTAAAGGAGAAAGTTGCAACAGAAGATAAGAATTAGACTAAAAGCATACGACCACGAGGTTTTAGACGAGTCGGCCCGCTGGATTATTCAGGAGGTCGAGAAGACCGGGGCTCGGGTAGCTGGCCCTGTTCCCCTGCCTACCGAAAGAAGCCTGATAACAGTGCTTCGTTCTCCTCATAAGGACAAGGATTCACGGGAACAGTTTGAAGTTAGAGTTCACAAAAGGCTGATTGATATACTGGATCCAACCCCCCGGACAATAGACAATTTAATGAGGCTTGATTTGCCTGCCGGGGTAGATATTGAGCTGAAAATTTAGGGGTCAAAATGCCAAAGGGTTTGATTGGAAAAAAATTAGGGATGACTCAAATTTTTGAAGGAGAGGAAGCAATTCCGGTGACAGTTATTGAAGCCGGCCCCTGTTTGGTTACTCAAGTAAGGACGCAGGAAAAAGATGGTTACACTGCAGTTCAGCTTGGTTTTGAAGAAGTAAAACCAGCAAAACTTAACCGGCCTTTAAAAGGACATTTTGAAAAGAAAAATCTTAAACCGGTAAAAAAGTTGCTGGAAATAAGGGTTGGAGAAGAAGAAGTTTCGGGTTATCAAGTTGGCTCGGAGCTAAAAGTGGATATTTTTAAACCAGGCGAAAAAGTAGACATAGTTGGAATCTCCAAAGGAAAGGGATTTACCGGAGTAGTTAAAAGACACGGTTTCCGGGGCTTCCCTGCTTCCCATGGTTCTCGTTATCACCGGGCTGGAGGTTCAATTGGGATGGCTGCTTTTCCGGCTCGGGTTATTAAAGGGATGAAAATGGCTGGAAGACAGGGC
The DNA here is from genome assembly GCA_036796755.1 of Candidatus Geothermocultoraceae bacterium. Taxonomy (GTDB): domain Bacteria; phylum Actinomycetota; class Aquicultoria; order SKW223; family CALKMS01; genus CALKMS01. The sequence goes on from DAIRCJ010000019.1 coordinate 878, forward strand.
GGAACGCGGGTTACAGTTCAAAACCTTAAGGTGGTCAAGGTAGTGCCGGAAGATAATTTACTTTTGGTGAGAGGTGCAGTTCCCGGGCCGGTAGGCGGATATGTTTTAATTAAAGAGGCAGTCAAAAGATTGGCAGGAGGTAAAAGTTGATTAAAGCTCCAATTTTTGATGGAAAAGGGAGTAAAAAAGGTGAGCTGAGCTTGAAAGAGGGTTTATTTTCAGTTGAACCAAAGGAAAATCTTGTCCACCTGGTTTGCCGCGCCTATTTGGCTTCCCAGCGCAAGGGGAGTGCCAGCACCCTTGGGCGTTCTGAGGTGCGAGGTGGGGGGGCAAAGCCCTGGAGGCAGAAAGGTACCGGTCGAGCTCGAGCGGGAACCATACGTTCCCCCCTCTGGAAAGGAGGCGGTATAGTTTTTGGGCCAAAGCCGCGAGATTTTTCGATTAAAGTAAACAAAAAAGAAAAACAACTGGCTTTAAAATCAGTTCTTTCAGCAAAAGCTAGGGAAAAAAAGATTCTTGTTCTGGATAAACTTGATTTTGCCAAGCCCAGCACCCGGAAAGCTTTTGAATTGTTCAATAAGTTAAAGATAGAAAAGAGTAAGGTGACTTTGGTGATATCTCCCGGGGAAGAAAATATCTGGCTATCTTTTCGTAATCTACCGCTGGTGAATGTGGTTCTGGTTAACGGGATGAATGCTTACTGGGCTTTAAATAACGAGTATTTAGTTTTTACCAAAACAGCTCTTGACCTTCTGGGTGAGGTGCTTGTCTGATGGAGAGAAAGGAAATTATTTTACGGCCGGTTCTAACAGAAAAAACTTATCAGGGTTTTGAAAAAAGAAAGTATGCTTTTGAAGTTCATCCGGAAGCTAATAAGATTGAAATTGCCCGAGCTGTTGAAAGTGCTTTCAAGGTTAAGGTTGAAAAGGTCAACACCCTATGGGTTAAACCTAAACCCCGCCGTTATGGGCGTTATATGGGGAGGACCAGGAAGTGGAAAAAAGCTTTGGTAACTCTGGAAGCCGGTCAAAAAATCGACTTCTTTGAGGGACTTTAGGAGGATTAATTGGGAATTAAGAAGCTAAAACCAACTTCAGCGGCAAGAAGGTTTATGACTGTTGCAGACTTTACTGACCTGACCAGGAAGAAGCCAGAGAAGAGCTTAGTCAAGCCCCTACCGAAAAAGTCAGGGCGCAACTCTCAAGGTAGGGTGACCGTGAGGCATCAAGGAGGCCGGCACAAAAGGCTTTATCGCTTGATTGACTTTAAGCGAGACAAGGATGGGGTGCCGGCTAAAGTGGTCGCTTTTGAATACGACCCCAATCGCTCTGCTCGGATTGCTTTACTTCATTATGCTGACGGGGAAAAGAGGTATATTCTGGCTCCCTTGGGGCTGAAAGTTGGAGACACGGTCTTTTCAGGTCCCGGTTCGGATATTAAACCGGGCAATGCTTTGCCTTTAAGTGATATTCCGGTGGGTACGATGATTCACAACTTAACTCTTCAACCAGGAGGAAAAGCTAAGCTTGTGCGTTCAGCCGGCCTCGGGGCACAAATAATAGCCAAAGAAGGGGAATACGCTCAGGTTCGCCTGCCTTCTGGAGAAATAAGAGCTTTTAAGCTTAGCTGTCGAGCAACAATCGGTCAGCTGGGAAATGCCGAACATGAGCTGGTAAAGATTGGGAAAGCTGGTCGCTCTCGCTGGTTAGGTATTAGACCAACAGTTCGGGGGACGGCCATGAATCCTGTAGACCATCCTCATGGTGGCGGCGAAGGAAAGTCGGGTCCCGGGCGACATCCGGTTACTCCCTGGGGGAAGCCAACTTATGGTTATAAAACTCGAAAGAAGAAACCATCGGATAAGTATATTATCAAAAGGAGGAAAGGATAAAACCCTATGCCGCGTTCTTTAAAAAAAGGTCCTTATGTTGAAGAAAAACTTTTAAAAAAAATCTCTGCTCTGAATGAAAAGGGAGAAAAGAAAGTGATTAAAACCTGGTCGAGGAGCTCAACTATTATTCCTGAAATGGTTGGACATACCATAGCCGTTTACAATGGCCGCCGTCACATTCCAATTTTTATAACCGAGTCAATGGTTGGTCACAAACTGGGAGAGTTTGCTCCAACCCGAACTTTTAGAGGTCACAGCGGAGCAAGCGAGAGGACTACTAAGGTTAAGTAGGAGAGGTCGGTATGGCTGAAGCAAGAGCAGTAGCGAAATTTATAAGAGTAGCTCCCCGCAAAGCGCGGGCGGTGGTGGATTTAATTAGGGGTAAAACCCTGAGCGAAGCCCGGACTATCCTGGAATTTACTCCCCGAGCGGCTGCTCGTGTTGTAAAAAAAGTGCTAGACTCAGCTGCTGCTAACGCTGAGTTTAACCATCATTTAAAGCTGGAGAATCTTTATATTAAGGAAGCCCGAGTTGATCAGGGACCGGCTTTAAAACGCTATCGACCCCGGGCAATGGGGCGAGCAAGTATGATTAAGCATTATACTAGCCATATAAAGATCGTGCTGGCTGAGAAGGGAGGGGAAGATTAGTGGGTCAGAAAGTTAACCCTGTGGGTTTCAGAATAGGGATTATTGAAAGCTGGCGTTCCAATTGGTTCAGCACTGGTAAAGATTACACCGAAGGAGTGGTGGAGGATACCTTAATTCGGGATTTCATAAGGAAAAAGTTAAGAAAAGGAGCGGTTTCTAAAATAGAAATTACCCGACTCAAGAAGGCAGCCGAGGAAGTGATGGTAACTATTCATACGGCTCGTCCCGGGGTAGTGATTGGAAGAAAAGGAGCTGAAGTTGATTTGTTAAAAAATGAGCTGGAGAAGTTAACCAACGGGCGCAAGGTTAAAGTTGACATTAAAGAAGTCAGAATACCCGAGCTGGATGCTAATCTGGTTGCTCAAAGTGTGGCTGATCAGATTGAAGCCCGGGTTTCTCATCGGCGAGCAATGAAGAGAGCGATGACTTCAGCTTTAAGAATGGGGGCTAAAGGAATAAGAATTTCCTGTGCCGGACGGCTGGGTGGAGCGGAAATTGCCCGCCGCGAATGGTATCGAGAAGGAAGAGTGCCCCTTCACACTTTAAGAGCCCAGATTGACTATGGTTTTGCTGAAGCGCTAACCAAATACGGGCGGATTGGAGTAAAAGTTTGGATTTACAAGGGAGATTTCTTCAAAAAGGAACTTCCGGAGGTAAAAGCTGAGTCTGAGGGCTCATCTACTAAAGAAGAAGCCGGGAAGGAACCGGAGGGTTTGTCTCCGGTTAGCACTGAAGAGGTTAGCTCAACCGATTTGGGGGTGAGTGAAAATGCTACAACCCAAGAAGACTAAGTTTCGTCGGGCTCAGCGCGGCCGGATGAAAGGACAGGCTAAAGGTGGGACCTCCCTTCATTTTGGTGATTATGGTCTTAAGGCTCTGATGCCAGGCTGGTTAACCGCTCACCAGATCGAAGCGGCCCGAATTGCTATAGCCCGTTATTTAAAAAGAGGAGGAAAAGTCTGGATCAATGTTTTCCCTGATAAACCTGTTTCTAAGAAGCCGGCGGAAACTCGGATGGGCAGCGGGAAAGGAGCACCTGAGTACTGGGTAGCAGTGGTTAAACCGGGTCGGGTGATTTTTGAGCTGGCCGGTATTGACCAGGATTCAGCCTTTGAAGCTCTTCGGTTAGCCGCAAACAAGCTTCCGATTAAGACAAAGGTCATTCAGAGGGAGGGAGAGTAAATATGAAGGCTCAGGAACTGAGAAACTTTAGCGAAGAGGAACTAACAGCAAAACTTCAGGATTTGCGTCGGGAATTATTTAATCTGCGCTTTCAACTGGCTACCGGACAACTAAAGAACGTTAAAAGGTTAAAGCTGGTCAAGAAAGATATCGCCCGAATATTAACTATTTTAAAAGAAAACGAGCGAAAAACTGCTTAAGGAGTATAGATGAAAAAGACTCGAAGAAAAGTTTTGATAGGTAAAGTGGTCAGTGACAGGATGGAAAAGACCGTTGTGGTGGCGGTCGAGAGGATGGTTAGCCATCCGGTTATCAATAAGTCAATTAAAAAGACAGCCCGGTTTAAAGCTCATGATCAGCAAAACCAGGCAAAAGTGGGCGATCTGGTGGAAATTGTGGAGACCCGTCCTTTGAGTAAGGAGAAAAGATGGCGAGTTTCCAAAATTATAAAGGCAGCCGAATAGGAGTTGAGGGATTGAATGATTCAACAAGAGACAAGGCTTAAGGTGGCTGATAACACTGGCGCTAAAGAAATTCTTTGCATTCGGGTTCTGGGAGGTTCCAGACGGCGCTATGCCCGGGTTGGAGATATAATTGTGGCTACCGTTAAAGAGGCTGTTCCGGGCACACCAGTGAGCAAAGGGGATGTAGTTAGAGCGGTGGTTGTTCGAACCAGAAAGGAAACCAAGAGGAAAGATGGTTCAACTGTTTCTTTTGACGATAACGCAGCCGTTCTCATAAACGAAACTGGCAATCCCCGGGGAACCCGGATTTTTGGTCCGGTGGCTCGTGAGTTAAGAGATAAAAATTTTATGAAGATAGTTTCCCTAGCTCCCGAGGTTATTTAGGAGGTTTAAAGTGTCCAGAGTAAAGATAAAAAAAGGCGATCGAGTTGAGGTAATTGCCGGTAAGGACCGGGGAAAGGTCGGTAAAGTTCTTCGGGTCTTTCCCTCAGAAAATCGGTTGATTGTAGAGAAAGCTAATGTCATAAAAAAGCATTCTCGTCCAACCCAGAAGAACCCTCAGGGCGGAATTGTCGAGATGGAGGCGCCTTTGCATCTTTCTAATGTTATGCTTATTTGCCCTCGATGCAACAGGAGAACCCGGGTAGGAAAAGCTATTCTGGCCGATGGGAGCCGGGTAAGAATCTGTAAAAAGTGTGGGAGTGAAATAGATTAAGATGGCTGAGAAAAAAGAAAAAGGAGAGACCAAAATGATGCCGCGCTTGAAAAAACTCTATCTGGAAAAAGTTCGACCTTGGCTCGTTCAGGAACTTAAGTTAAAAAACATAATGGAAGCACCTAGGCTGGAAAAAATTGTTATTAATATGGGCGTTGGCGAGGCGGTTCAAAACGATAAGGTTCTTGAGCAAGCAGTTGAGGACCTTTCTTTGATTACCGGTCAGAGACCCGTCATAACCCGGGCTAAAAAGTCAGTTTCCGGTTTTAAGGTGAGGCAGGGAATGGCTATTGGCTGTAAGGTTACCTTGAGAGGTGACCGAATGTACGAGTTTTTTGATCGCCTGGTTAATGTGGCTTTGCCCCGGGTGCGCGATTTTCGTGGCCTTTCTGAGAAGTCTTTTGACGGCCGGGGAAACTATAATTTTGGAGTTGAAGAGCAGTATATTTTTCCCGAAATTGATCTTGATAAGTCGGAGAAAGCTTTGGGTATGGACATCTGTATCGTTACCTCAACTGACGACGATGAAAAAGCCAGATTTCTTCTTCAGGGCTTGGGCTTTCCTTTCCGCAAGAAGCCCGGAGTGGAGAAAAAAATTAACGAAGGAGGTCAGGTTGACGCGAAAAGCGCTTAAGGTTAAACAGAAACGCGAACCAAAATTTGCGGTTCGTAAATATAATCGGTGTTGCCGTTGCGGGCGAGCTCGAGGAGTTTATACTCGTTTCGGGCTCTGTCGAATTTGTTTAAGAGAGCTGGCTCATCGGGGAGAAATTCCCGGCTTAAGGAAAGCCAGCTGGTAGGAGGCAAGATGGTTTTAACAGATCCAATTGGCGATATGGTAACAAGAATAAGAAACGCAAGCCGAGCCTATCATGAGTGGACAGAAATTCCTTCGGCCCGCTTTAAGAAAGAGCTCTGCGAAGTCTTAAAAAGAGAAGGATATCTTGAGGACTATAAAGTTGAAAGAAAAGGCTCAACTGAGGTTTTAAAGGTAAAGTTAAAGTACGGCCCCGATAAAAGAAGGGCGATAACCGGTATTAAGAGAATAAGTAAACCCGGCTTAAGAGTTTATGTAAGAAAAGAAGAGATTCCGAAAGTAATGGGTGGTCTGGGCTCAGCTATCATCTCTACCTCTCGCGGCCTTTTGACGGATAAGGAAGCTCGTCAGAAAGGCCTGGGCGGCGAGGTTATTTTATACATCTGGTGAGGAGGTTTTCTTGTCAAGGGTTGGAAAGAAAATAATTCAGCTTCCCGAAGGGGTTTCCCTGGAAGTTCAGCCGGGAATGGTTAGAGTTAAAGGGCCGAAGGGTGAGCTTTCTCAGTCGGTTCATCGGGAGATGGAAATTTTAGTTAAAGATGGAGCGGTAGAAATAAAAAGACCGAGCGATGAGCCTTACTATCGAGCACTTCACGGACTAACTCAGCGCTTGATCTCCAATATGGTAGAAGGTGTTTCCCGAGGCTTCAGTAAAACGCTGGAGATAGTTGGTGTTGGATATCGAGCAGCGATGAAAGGAAGTGATCTTGAACTGAGCGTTGGTTATTCCCATCCAGTGGTGTTTAAAAAGATTCCAGGTATTGATTTTGAGGTTCCAAACCCAACAACGGTGGTGGTGAAAGGAATTGACAAGCAACTGGTAGGGGAAGTAGCGGCTAAAATAAGAGCGGTAAGGAAGCCCGAGCCGTATAAGGGCAAGGGGATAAAATATGCTGGCGAGTTTATCAAAAGAAAGGCAGGGAAAGCAGGTAAAGCATGATTAAGTTAGTTGAGAGCAAGTCCAACAAAAAAGTTTTCGCTCGTAAGAGAAGGCACCTTCGGGTGAGAAAGAAGGTTTTTGGAACCCTTGAAAGACCGCGACTTTCTGTTTTTCGGAGCAATTACAATATCTATGCTCAAATAATTGATGATGAAAGAGGAGTAACCCTGGTTTCTGCCTCGACTTTAGACAAGGAACTTAAAGATTACCGTGGAAAGAAAAATATTGAAGCGGCTAAAGCGGTGGGAAAACTAATTGCTGCCCGAGCCATGAAAAAAGGGATAAAAGAAGTGATTTTTGATCGAGGAGGCTTTAAGTATCATGGGCGGGTCAAAGCTTTAGCTGAAGCAGCCAGAGAGGAAGGATTGAAGTTTTAATGGAAAGGTGGGAAATGAATAAGGCTTTGGAAACTCAGGAGCAGTTTGAAGAGGAAATAGTTTTTATTAATCGGGTGGCCAAAGTTACTAAGGGTGGTCGAAGATTTAAAATGGCTGCTTTGGTTATTGTTGGTGACCGAAATGGCCAGGTTGGGGTGGGTTATGGAAAAGGAAATGAGTTGCCCTTGGCAATCCAGAAAGGTGTTCAGGCGGCCAAAAAGAATCTCTTTCGAGTGCCTCTAAAGGGGACTACTATTCCTCATGCAATTATGGGAGAGTTTAAAGCCAGCAAAGTTTTGATTAAACCGGCTGCTCCCGGCACTGGCGTGATTGCTGGCGGACCAATAAGAGCTCTTTTTGAGCTGGCCGGGATCAAAGATGTTCTGGCTAAATCTCTGGGCTCAGCTAACGCTATCAATATGGTGAAAGCTGCCGAGAAGGGTTTAAAGAGCTTGCTTAATCCGGAGGAAATAAAGACTTTCAAAAAGAAGACAGCAAAGGAGAAAGATGAAGCTAAAAGTCAAGCTGGTTAGAAGTCCTATTGGCCGCCTGGAAAGTCAGAAAAAGACTTTGAAGGCGCTTGGCTTGAGAAAGTTAAATCAAGCGGTAATTAAAAAGGATAGTCCTTCAATAAGAGGTATGATTAGAAAAGTTTCTCACCTGGTTGAAGTCGAGGAGGTATCAGATTGAGACTGGATAGTTTAAAACCAAACGCCGGTTCAATTAAGAAAAAAAAGAGGGTTGGCAGGGGGCTTGGCTCGGGTCACGGGGTTACAGCTACTCGGGGAACTAAAGGGCAGAAGTCTCGTTCTGGGGGTTCTAAGGGACCTCATTTTGAAGGCGGCCAGAACCCTTTCTACCTCCGCCTGCCGCGCTATCCCGGATTTAAAAATCCTTTTAAAAAAGTTTATGCTGAGGTTAATCTGGATAAATTAAATCTTTTTCCTGATGAAGCAGTGGTTGATCGGGAAGCCCTGATTGCTAAAAATCTGATAAAGAAAAATGAGAAGCTAGTAAAAATTCTTGGCCGGGGGAAGCTGGAGAAAAAACTTACGGTCAGGGCTAACGCTTTTAGCAAAAAAGCAACTGAGGAGATTAAAGCCAGAGGCGGGAAAGTAGAGTTAGTCAATGATTAAAGAGCTAACGAATGTTTTTAGAGTTGAAGACTTAAGGAAAAAACTTCTCTTTACTCTTTTAATCATTGTTCTTTATCGTCTAGGTTCTTTTGTGCCCATACCGGGAGTTCCCCGGGGAATTTTTGCCAGACTTTTCCGGGAAAGCTCCATTCTGGGTTTTCTTAACATTTTCACCGGCGGAGCCCTGGAAAATCTGGCTATTTTTGCTCTGGGCATTATGCCTTACATCACGGCTTCCATCATTATGGAACTTTTAACGGTTGTTATTCCCCAGGTTGAACAGTGGGCAAAAGAAGGTGAAGAAGGAAGAAGAAAGATTGTCCAGTGGTCAAGATACTTGACTCTGGTTTTAGCCTTAATCCAGTCTTTCTTTATTATGAATTCTTTAAGACTTAGCGTCCCCGTGATCAATAAGATAATTATAGTTATCACCCTGGTTTCCGGGATGGCTTTAATAATGTGGATGGCAGAGTTAATAACCCAGAGGGGAATAGGCAATGGGATGTCACTTTTAATTTTCACCAGTATTATTTCTCGCTTTCCCCAGGCTATTGCTGAGACCCTTCAAATTGCCAGCCCGGTGTATATCGGATTGGTAGTGGTGGTTGTTTGCCTGGCAGTTGCCGGAATTATCTTTGTTGAACAAGGACAGCGCCGTATCCCGGTTTCTTATGCCAAAAGAATTGTCGGGCGAAGGGTTTACGGCGGAGCGAGCACCTATCTCCCGGTAAAAATAAACTCTGCCGGCGTCATTCCGATAATTTTTGCTTCTTCGGTTCTTTTTTTCCCGGCTGCCATGGCTAAAGTAATGCCCAGTGGCATTTTGCAGAATTTAGCCAATTCTCTGGAAAAGACTTCTTTTCTCTACCTTTTTCTTTACTTTTTATTGATAATTTTCTTTACCTTTTTCTACTCCGAAATCATTTTCAACCCGGTTCGCTTGGCCGAAGACCTTCAAAAGTGGGGCGGTTTCATTCCTGGAGTGAGACCGGGCGCTCCAACTACTGAGTATATCAATCGGATATTAAAAAGGGTAACTTTTCCTGGAGCAGTTTTTCTGGGTATTGTCGCTCTTTTCCCCACTGTTTTGCTTTCCCAGACTAAAATTCCCTTTTTTAAGTTTTTTGGTGGGACTTCGATTTTGATAACGGTGGGGGTAGCTCTGGAAACGGTCAAGCAAATAGAAGCTCAACTTTTGATGCGGCATTACGAGGGACTTTTAAAGTAAGGAGGAGAGATAAAAATGAGGCTTGTATTTTTAGGACCGCCGGGGGTAGGGAAAGGAACTCAAGCCCGACGTTTGTCGGAAGAATACGGCTGGCCTCAGATTGCTACCGGTGACATTCTGCGTGAAGCCGTGGCTCAGGAAACGCCACTGGGGATACGAGCTAAGGAGTATATGGATCGGGGGGACCTGGTTCCTGACGAAATAGTAGTCGGAATTGTTAAAGAACGCTTAGCTGAACCTGATGCTCAGAATGGTTTCATTCTTGACGGTTTTCCCCGCACGGTTAACCAAGCTCAGGAGCTTGAGGCGGAACTTTCATCTTTCGGTTCCGGCATCGACGCTGTAGTTTTCTTTAAAGTCAGTGAAAAGGAAATTTTAAGAAGGCTAACCGGCCGTCGTATTTGTAAAAACTGCGGTGCCCTTTATCATATTATTTATAATCCCCCGGCTGTTGAAGGAAAGTGTGATAAATGTGGCGGAGAGCTTTATCAAAGAAGCGATGATTCCGAAGACACTGTCAGACGTCGGATGGAAGTTTATTTAGCTCAAACCGCCCCTTTAATCAGTTATTATCGCAGTCGGGGCATTTTATGGGAAGTTAACGGCGAGCAGGCTCCTGACAAAGTATATCGGCAGTTAAAGGAAGCGCTCGGTTTAAATAATGATTAGTTGCAAGTCGCCGCAAGAACTAAACTTGATGGCCCAGGCGGGAAAAATTGCAGCCCGAACCTTGAAAATTTTAGAGAGAGCCATTCGTCCCGGGGTAAGCACGGCTCATTTAAATGATCTGGCAGAAAACTATATCGTCAGCCAGAAAGCTAGGCCCGCCTTTAAAGGTTACCGAGGTTTTCCCGCTAGTCTGTGTGTTTCTATAAACGATGAGGTAGTTCACGGGATCCCAGACAAAAAAAGGGTGCTGGTTGAAGGAGATATTGTCAGTCTGGATTTAGGAGTTGAGTATCAAGGTTTTTTTTCTGACGTGGCGGCGACCTTTCCCGTTGGTAAAGTTTCGGCCCTGGCTCAAAAGTTGATTGGAGTTACCAGAGAAGCCTTGGAAGCTGGTATTAGTTTTTGCCACCCCGGTTATTATCTTTTTGATATTTCGGCTGCCATTCAGGAAAAAGTGGAGAAAAATGGATTTTCTGTGGTCAGGCAATTTGTCGGTCACGGTATCGGGCGTGAGTTACACGAGGACCCGCAGGTTCCAAATTTTGGTACTGCTGGCAAAGGTCCTTTGCTTGAAAAAGGAATGACTTTAGCCATTGAACCTATGGTAAATGCTGGTGGTTACGAAGTCGAGGTTTTAAGCAATGGCTGGACGGTGGTGACTTCTGACGGCAGTCTCTCCGCTCATTTTGAGCATACAGTGGCAGTAACCGAAAATGGTCCTTTAATTTTAACCAAATAATGCTTTACTAAAGAGGAATTTTTTGTTAAAATTACCTTTTGTTTTATCGGTGATGGCTAAAGAAGAAAAGATAGAGGTGGAAGGAACGGTTCTGGAAGCTTTACCCAATGCTCAATTTAAGGTAGAGCTTCCCAATGGGCATATAGTTCTGGCTCATATTTCGGGTAAGATGAGAATTAACTACATTCGAATTTTGCCCGGCGATAAGGTAATTGTTGAGCTTTCCCCCTACGATTTAAATCGGGGGCGCATAACTTACAGAAAGAAGTAGGTGGTTGAAATTAAAGTAAGGCCTTCAGTTAAACCAATTTGTGCCAAGTGCAAGGTTATTAAAAGGAAGGGCAAGGTTATGGTTATTTGCTCTAATGTCAGACATAAACAACGCCAGGGAAAGTAGGTGGATTAATGGCCCGAGTTGCCGGTGTTGATTTACCAAAAAATAAAAGAGTGGAAGTCGCTCTAACTTATATCTATGGAATTGGCCGTAGTCGGTCTAATTTAATTCTTAAAGAAGTCGGAGTGGAAAAAGACAAAAGGGTTAAAGATTTAAGCGAAGAAGAAGTTGCTCGTATTAGGTCTTATATTGACGAAAACTTCAAGGTAGAAGGCGAGCTTAAACAGGAAGTTGCCCAGAATATCAAGCGTTTAATTGAGATTAGCTGTTATCGGGGAATAAGACATGTTCGCGGTTTGCCAGTGAGAGGACAAAGAACCCGAACCAATGCTCGCACTCGCAAAGGTCCGCGCCGAGCTATTGGAGCAAAAAAGGGTAAGAAATAGGAGGTAAAGATTGGCTAAAAAAGGTGGTCGAAAAGCAGGAAGAAAAAAAGAAAAGCGTCGGGTAGAACACGGTATAGTCAATATCAAATCTACCTTTAATAATACGATTGTTAGCATTACCGATAAGGACGGAAATGTTTTGGTCTGGGAAAGTGCGGGAACTGTCGGCTTTTCGGGAACTAAAAAAGGAACGCCCTTTGCCGCTCAGTTAGCTGCTGAGGCGGTAGGCAAGAAAGCTCTTGATTTGGGTATGAAAAAGCTTGATGTTAGAGTTAAAGGTGCTGGCTCTGGTCGGGAGACGGCTATCCGAACTTTACAGGCTCTGGGTTTTGAGATTGTAAGTATCGTTGATGTGACCCCGGTTCCTCATAATGGTTGTCGTCCGCCTTCAAAGAGGAGGGTGTAGTAAATGGCCAGGTATATTGGTTCGGTCTGTCGGCTTTGTCGGCGGGAAGAAACAAAACTTTTTCTTAAAGCAGAGAAGTGCTTCACCGATAAGTGTGCGCTTGATAAGCGTCCTTATCCTCCCGGAGAGCACGGGCGACGCCGGCGAAAAGAGAAAGGCTATGCTTTACAGCTCAGGGAAAAACAAAAGGCCCGTCGAATCTACGGAGTGCAGGAAGCTCAATTTGCCCGATACTATGAACTGGCTGCTAAGAAGAAAGGGAAAACAGGCGAAATACTGCTCCAGTTTTTGGAAAGAAGACTTGATAATGTAGTTTTTCGGCTGGGTTTTGCTCTTTCCCGGCGCGAGGCTCGCCAGTTGGTAAGCCATGGTCACATTGCTGTTAATGGGAAGAAAGTCGATATTCCTTCTTATCTGGTTAAGGCAGGCGAGACAATCGGTCTGACTCCAAGGGGGCGCGCAGTGGAAAAAATAGAGTCCAATCTTTCGTCACCTTTTCGCGGTGCCGTTCCGGCCTGGCTTTCTTTTGATGAGAAAAAAAAGGAGGGAAAGGTTTTGAGCCTTCCCACCCGAGACCAGATTGACCTTGCTGTTCAAGAACATTTGATAGTTGAGCTTTATTCTAAATAGCTTATTGAATTTTAGAAACGGAGGTTTTTAAGTTATGTTTGAAGCATTGAAACCTAAAATTCGCTGGGAAGAAATTTCTGATAATTGCGCTCGGGTGATCATTGAACCTCTGGAAAGAGGTTTTGGTTATACTCTTGGTAACTCTTTGAGAAGGGTTTTACTTTCTTCTCTGACTGGTTCGGCTATAACTTCAGTAAAAATAGAGGGGGTTTCTCACGAGTTCTCCACTATTCCGGGGGTTAAAGAAGATGTCATTCATATTCTTTTAAACTTGAAGGAAGTTGTGGTTAAGTCCGATTTAGATGAAGCAGTTTTAAAACTTAAAGCTAAGGGTCCAGTCCAATTAAAAGCAGGTGATTTTAAGGTTCCGGCCGGAGTAGAAATTATTAATCCTGACCATTACATTGCCACCTTGACGGAGAAGGCTAATGTGGAAATAATGGCTAAAGTTTCTCGCGGCCGAGGCTATGTTCCAGCTAAGAGCAACCGAGAACTTGAGGCTTCTATTGGAGAAATTCCTCTGGATGCCGATTTTTCTCCGGTCAAGAGGGTGAGCTATAAAGTTGAAGAGACAAGAGTTGGGCAGCAGACTGATTATGATCGCTTGACTCTGGAAATTGAGACCAACGGAGCTATGAAGCCCGCGGAAGCCGCTAATCACGCAGCTCAGATTTTAAAGGGCTATCTGGACCTTTTCATCAAGGCTAATGAGGAAATCAAAGTAATGTTTAGAGATTTCAGGGTTCAAACAGAGTCTGTTTATAGCACACCCCTTGAACAGATGGAGCTTTCAGCTCGCTCTTATAATTGTTTAAAAAAAGAAGGAGTAGACACAGTAGAACAGCTGCTGGAGTTGAGCGAAGAAGAGCTTTCACGAATCAGGAATATGGGTCAGAAATCAGTTCAAGAGGTTAAAGAAAAATTAGCCAAGTTGGGTTTAAGTTTAAAGAGTTAGGGGGTAAAGTTGCGCCATCAAAAAAGAGGAAGAAAACTCAAAAGGGATGCTTCTCATCGGGAGGCTCTTTTAAGGAATTTAGCCCGTCAGGTTTTTGAACACCAGAAAATTATGACTACCGAGGCGAAAGCTAAGGAACTTAGGTCAGTGGTGGAAAAGGTTATTTCGCTGGCCAAAAAAAATGACCTGGCCTCCCGACGCCAGGCTCTGGTAATTTTAGGAAACAGGGAACTGGTTCATCGGGTTTTTGAGGAAATGCCTGCACGGTACGAGAATAAAATTAGTGGCTTTACCCGAATTGTCAAAGTTGGCAATCGCCAGGGAGATAACGCTCCTTTGGTGTATTTAGAGCTAATTTAGCTTCTGATGCTCCTTTTAAAGGAGATAACTTTTTCTTATGACTCAGCTGCCAATCAAAAAAAGCCTCTTTTTGACAGGTTAAACCTTGAGGTTAAAAAGGGCTCTTTTTTTGTCCTTGTAGGTCCCCTCGGCTCGGGAAAGTCAACGCTTGTTCGCTTGTTGCTCGGTCTGGTTAAGTTTCAGGGGGGAGAGTACTGGTTTAATGGAGAAAAATTTACCGATAAGCACCGGCGGTATATCTCGGCAGTTTTTGAGAATGTAGAAGAGCATTTTATTGGGCTCTCAATCGAGGAAGACCTTTCCTTTTCCCCCCGCTTTCTTGGGTTCTCTGAGGAAGAAACTAAAAAGATAGTCCAAAGGTCAATGGAGCAGGTAAGGCTGAAAAAGCCCCTGACTACCCTGGTCGATTCTCTTTCCGCTGGCGAAAAGCAAAGATTAGCTCTGGCTGGCGCCTTGACAAAAAAGCCTTTACTTTTAGTTTCTGATGAGTCAACTGCTTACCTTGACCCTCAGTTGAGAAAGAGGATAAATCAACTTTTTCTTAAGCTTAAAAACCGGGGAGTTACTATTGTCCACACCACCCATCTTTTAGAGGAAGCTTTGCTTTCTACCGAATTTGGAGTTTTAAATAAGGGGAAAATAAAAGTTTTCAAACCAACTGAGCTTGTAACCAACCCTGATTACTTTTCCCGGTTGGGCCTTTCTGTTCCTAACTGGTTTTTTAAGGCTCGAGACCTGATTGCCCAGAAACAAGCTTCTTTGCTCAGCCGCCACGATTTTTTGGAGTTGCAATGCTCTATCAGTTAGAGAGGGTTGTTTACTCTTATCCTTCTAGTGGTTTTGCTTTAAAGGAAACGAGCTTGAAGATTAAGGAAGGAGAAAAGGTTGCCATTATTGGCCCCTCTGGTTCGGGAAAAACAACTTTTTTACAAATATTAGCTGGGTTACTCAAGCCAACCGGGGGGGAGATTTTTTTCCGTTCCCGGCCAGGGGTTAAAACCGACCGACCGGGCGAACTGGTAATGGCTTTTCAGTTTCCGGAAAATAGCTTTGTGGCTGCTACGGTTGAAGAAGAGGTTTTCTTAACTTTACGGGAGGCGGGTTTTGATCTTAGAAAAGGGCAAGAGAGGCTTTTTAAGATTGCTCGCGCCTTTTCTTTTGACCTGGAGAAGACTTTTAATCGCTCTCCTTTCACTTTGAGCAAGGGGGAGAAGCGCAAGCTGGCTTTAATTTCTTTACTGATTCTGGAACCAGAAGTTATCATTCTTGATGAGCCGGAAACCGGACTTGATGGCCGCTCGATTTCTCTGGTTTACAATTTTTTAAAGGGGTTAGAAAGGGAAACTTTAATTCTCGCCACACATCAAATCGACGAAGTTTTTGATTTAGCCACTACCTTCATCTACCTTTTTGAAGGGAAGGTGGTTTTCTGGGGAAGCAAAGAAGAGCTTGCTTTTGCTTCTACTAAGTTGAGAAAGAAAATACCTTTAGAGTTTCTGCCCACTGATTTAGCAATAAAATGGAAAAAGGAAATGATTTGTTAAAGCAAATTGACCCGAGAGTGAAAATTTTCTCCCTCTTTCTTTTAGTTTTGCTTGTTTTGTTTCTTCCCCTTAATTTGACTTTATTCTTCAGCTCCCTTTTTCTTTTTATTTATCTTGCCTCTGGTCTTTCAGCTAGCGCTTTACTTAAAAGTTTAAAAAACTTAAGTGTTTTTCTGGTTATGGCTTTCCTGGCTCAGATTATCTTTGCCAGCGAGCCGCCGTTTATTAATTTCTCTTTTTTCAAGCTTAGCTATCCTGGTTTTTTGAGTGGTTTGCTTACCCTGTCGCGCCTGATATACCTTGTTACTTTGGCAGCCTTTTTGACGGAAACCACTCAGCCGGCTGAGTTGGCCTGGGGTTTTGAGGGACTTTTTGCGCCTTTAAGGATTTTTAAGCTCCCGGTCTCCGAGATTGCTTTAAGCGTTAGTCTTGCCTGGCGCTATGTTTCTCTGTTAAAAAAAGAACTGGAAAGGATCAGGAAAGCTCACCAGGCCAGAGGTTTAAGCGAAAAGAAAGGAATTTTTGCCCGCCTTAAACAGGCTAACTGGCTTGCTTTTCCTCTTCTGGTTAACTCTTTTGAGAAGGCAGAGAGGCTGGCAGAGGTAATGGAGGTCAGGGGTTTTGGTATCTCCCCTTTTTTGAAGCGTCGGGCAAGGTTGAAAGCCCCAGATTATCTTTTGCTTTTTGTCCTTTTAGTTCTCTTTTTAAGTTTTCTTTTTTTTAGGAGTTATCTTGGGTAGCCGCTTCCGCTTAATTGTTCAGTATGACGGAAGTAATTATTTTGGATTTCAGAGACAAAAAGGACTTCCAACCATTCAGGGAGAGCTGGAGGAAGCCTTAAGCATCTTGCTTAGAGAAGAAGTCAGGGTTAAAGGAGCCTCCCGAACTGACCGTGGTGTTCACGCTTTAGGTCAGGTAGTGGCTTTTGACTCTTCTCAAAATGATCTTTCAGATAGTTTTCTTTACCATCTAAATGCTCTTTTACCCGGGGACATCAGGGTGATAAAAATTGAAAAGACCGGTTTTTCTTTCCGTCCGCGCCAGGAGGCGATTAAAAGACATTACTCTTATTTTATCTATAATTTTCCTTATCCTTCTCCCTTTTTAAAGAGATTCACCTATCATTGCCCCTGGAAATTAAATCTTGAAGAAGTGGAAAAGGCAGCTTCTCTTTTTTTAGGAGAACATAATTTTAAGTTTTTTACTACCAGCGAAGAAAAGCGCTCAACCATTCGCTCAATCGAAGAAATCAGGATTTGTCTTCAGGGAAGTTTGGTGGAGATTAAGTTTTCCGGCCGCTCTTTTTTGCACAATATGTTGAGAATGATCGGGGCGGCTTTGATTGAAGTCGGTCGGGGAAAAATCAGCCGGGAAGAAATTGTTCTGTATTTAAGTCAAGAAAAGCGACCAGGCTTTGCCCCCTTGCCGTCACGGGGTTTATTTCTGGTCAAGATAGACTATCCTGACCGATTTACCGATGGCGTTTTTCCAGAGAAGGACACTCCATTTCCCAGCGCCCTTCTTTCATAACTTCTCGGGGGGATAAACTTAAGCTGCAGGTGAAACTAAAATGGGAACATTCCAGACAACCCGACCACTTCAACTCCCAGTCTTTTTTATCAATTTGCTTCAGAAAGCTCTGGAAATGCTCGGGATATATTTTCTGAAAAAGCTTGCGAGCTTTGATCATCTCGGAAAAACCTTTTGCTCCGCAAAGCTCAGAAAGAAGACAGAAGCGAGGCAGGATTTGTTTCACAACTTCTGGCTTTTCTTTGTTAGGCAGCAGTTCCTGAATTTCCTTTTCTAAGATGGCGATTTCCTCATCAAGGTTTTTTGCTTCCCGGCGCAGGCGGCGGTGAAGTTGGGGAACCCTGGAAAGAGCTTCTTCCACTTCCCGCTCTTTTTCTTTCAATTTTTAGTCACCATATTTAATTATACTAACCTTTTTCCTTGCTTTCCAATTTTTTGTTTTTTTATTTTTTATAAAAATAGAGCTCAAACTTTTATGAGATAGGTTTTGCCCCAAATTTCTTTAGGTTTTCTCAGAAGGGCAAACAGGCCAGGAACCAAAAACTTTAAGGGAAGCTCATTGACAACTCCGACAATGAGGAAACTTTTTTGGCGTTGACCCTTACTTATCTTTTGGCTTTACCCAGAGAGATTTGATTTTCCAGAAGTTCCCTTCCTTAATCAGAGTTGCTTCAAAGGAAGCGGTTAAACCGTCCTTATAAATAACCTTGCCTTCAGCTTGGGCTTCATTGCCTTTGATATTAACTGAGCTGGCGTTAATCTTTTCAATACCTTCGTAGTTTTCTGGATGGCTTTTAACAAAATCAGTGTAGCTGGTTAGATCTATTTCTTTTTGAAGTTCCTGGCTTAAGTAGGTGTAGGCTCTGGAAAAATCTCCGTTGGTGACGGCTAAAAGGTGTTCTTCTACTGCTTTTACTGGGGCGTGGAGGCTGCCGAAAAGGGAAAGCCCACCGCCGAGAAGAAAGAAAGTTAAAAGGGCAATTAGGACCAGGCAGCCGCAACCACCGCAACCGCCAAGAATCCACCATTTCCGGGATTTTTTCCCGGGAGCGGTGGAAGCAGGGGAAAGGGAAGAGGCAGGCGGAGCCTCGGGGATTCCCGTGGCTGGTGATTCAGCAGGAAGAGATTCAATGGGCGGAGGTGTTGTTTCCTGAGAAAAAACTTCGCGGGAGGGAGGGATGGTTTCTTCTTTTAAATCTGCTTCTTTTTCCTCAAGGGGCGAGGCTGTTGATTCAGCCGTGCCCAGATTAGTTAGCTCGTTAGACGGAGGAGCCGAAGGTGAAATTGATGGCTCTGGTTCGCTCAAATTAGAAGGGGATGGTGATTCGGTAACTTGCGACTCAGGTGCTGGCGGCAAAAACTCTCCAGTTGTTTGGCTGTTACTTTCGCTTTCCCTTTCTTCCTTTTCTTTGTCTGAGAAATCTTTTTCTTCGTCCATTTCTCCCTCCTTGTTTTGAAAAATTATTTTAAGAGGTGTTTTCCTGATAGAGTTTGTCGGCTGAGTTTCGGAAACTCTCGGCTTCGGATTCCAGCTGCTTTAACTTTTCTGTAAACTGTTGGTAAAGAAGGTCAAGAATTTCGTCAGCGCTTAGATTCTTCAAGTTTGTTTTTTCTAAATTGCTGGAAGTAGCTTCAATTTGCTTGAGGATTGTTTTTGCTCTGGAGGTCTGGGATTTTTTCAGAGCCTGATTAAGCTGGTTGAACTGGTTGGTTAGTTTAATCATAGTTAGGATAAAGTTTTCGTATTCGGCTATGCCTCCAAGCCCCGAAGTTTTTAACTGGCGAGCTTGGGCCAGTGCCTTTTTCAGCTCTTTTCTGGCTTGTTTCAGTTTACTGTCAGCTTCAGACCATTTTTTCTTAGAAATTGCTGTTGAAGCCTGGTTGAGGTAGTTTGAACCAGCTTTAATTTCTTCGGCTGAAACTTCAAGTAAACCAGCAGAACTTACCACTTCCTGGAGGCCTTCGGCGTAGTTGCGGGCGTACTTTAAAGCTTTTTCCTCGGCTTCAATTGATTTAATTAGAAGCTCGGCATGTTTTACTCTCCACTCTTCTACTTTTAAATCTTTTATCCGTTCCAGACTTTTAGCCGCAACCTCAAGCTCTGCCTGGGCGCGGTCTAAATCTTCCTCTGCTTTCTTTAGGTTTGCCTGAAGAGCAGAAGGATTTGAGCCTGAGTTTTGAGTTTTCCCAGTGAAACTATTCAGGTAATCAAGGGCTTTTTGATAGTGAGAGCGAGATTCTTGAAGAAGTTGCTCGGCTTCCTCACTCTGGTAAGAAGAGCAACCCGCAAGAAGGAGAACTAAAATTAAGCTAACAAACTGAATTTTTTTAATCAAACAGCCTCACTAAAAATTTCTTTCATTTTAACTTCAAAAACAAAAGGGGTCAATTTAAATTTTAGTTAGTTTTCTCTCTCTTTTTTCTTAAAGAGAAGAATTGGCAAAAAACTTGAACCCCTAAAACCTTAAAGGAGAAATCAGTATTTATTTAAAATTTATTTAAAAAATTTCTAGTAAATGCTTGACATTTATCTAACCTAGGTTCAAAGTTATAAGTGTATTAAAAAAAGCAAGGAGGCAGGAGGATGAAAGAATTGACTCTCCTAAAATTATTTGGCAAGGTGAAGGAGGGAAGTCAGATGGGGTCTTATGTTTTCCGAAACAAAGGAGTCACAAAAAGCTTTAAAGAAGAGAGGAGAAAGGACAGCCAGCATTTTTTATCAAGGAGAAAATCCTTAATCCTTTTAGTTTTTTTTCTCCTTGCTCTGGCCTTTTTTCTAATAAGCAGCTCTTTGGCTTTTGCTGCTCCAGACATCTATGAGCCAGATGACACCACGGCTCAGGCAACACTTATTCCAACTGATGGAACTACCCAAACTCACAACTACGAGCCTGATGGAGAGTCTGACTGGCTCAAGTTTGAAGCTGAGGCTGGCAAGACTTACCAAATTGAAACTTTAAATCTTCAAGATGGCTGCGATACTTACCTTTACCTTTACGATACTGATGGAGAAACTCTTCTTGCTTCTGATGATGACAGCGGAGTAGATCTCGCTTCCAAAATTGCCTATACCTTCCCAGATTCTGGTATTTACTATATTAAAAGCTCTGACATTTATACATCTGGCGGTCATTATGACATACGGGTTACTATTGTTGAGCGTGATATCTATGAGCCAGATGACACCACGGCTCAGGCAACACTTATTCCAACTGATGGAACTACCCAAACTCACAACTACGAGCCTGATGGAGAGTCTGACTGGCTCAAGTTTGAAGCTGAGGCTGGCAAGACTTACCAAATTGAAACTTTAAATCTTCAAGATGGCTGCGATACTTACCTTTACCTTTACGATACTGATGGAGAAACTCTTCTTGCTTCTGATGATGATAGCGGGGGAGGCTGGGCTTCAAAGATTGTCTGGACCTGCGAAAGTACTGGCACTTACTATATTAAAAGCCGTGACTTTTATAGTTCTGGTGGACAGTATGATATACGGGTTACTGAGCTTGGCTCCATTTCGGGAACTATTACTGATACCTCTGGAACTCCGCTGGCTAACGATATTTTC
>DAIRCJ010000020.1:0-20325 GCA_036796755.1 Candidatus Geothermocultoraceae bacterium
GGATTTTTTTAAGGAAGCGTTTATCATTTTTTCCCCCTTTGATTTTAATATGTCTAAAATGCTACCATAATTTTAAACTTAAAGAAAAAAAAAAGTGCAACTTAAAAAATTGCCTCAAAAATAATTTCTAAATTAACCAATCTCTATAGATTGCTTCCAAACTTCGCTATTTGCTTTTTTTGTACAGCTCATATCTTTAGACTGTAAAGCCACCTTTAAATATTATTCAGCTCGATAAGCAGCAGCAAAGCCTTGCAAGTGTAAACCGCTATCGCCCAGAGAACATCAAGAGGAAAACAATTCTCGGCTGAAGCGGGAAAAAGAAAGTTGGCTTCCGAAGGAAGTTCTTCCTCTCCTTTCCAGAAAGAGATTACAACTGGCAATTCTGGCAAAGGAAAAAACTGATAAGCTAAGTCCGCGAGGGGAAAATCTAGACCATCCAATTTATAAGCTGCTTTTTTCAACTTATTTTCTTTTTTTTCAAGCGTGGAATTAAAATGTCCAAGCAAATCAAAAAGCGGTAATTGATGACTGCCCCGAAAATAAGTTTCACCTCCTCTGAGACTCCGGTAAGAAATAAAATCGCTCCCGCTTTTATCAGGTTTGAACCTCAACAAATAATTAAGGAAAACCGGGGTGAGAAGGTAACTAAATCTCTTGAGAAAAATATCTCCCAATTTATCCGAAGATTCTATCTTTTTCTCCCCGGGATAAATTAGAAAACGCTGATTAAAAGAAGTTAGCTCAAAAGCTTTTAAATCCGGGAGATAATCAAGGCCTATACGGTTTTTCACTTCTTCCGGTTTAGTCCTCTTTATCTCAAGCCAGATCTCGTCTGTCACTTAACCTACCTTTTAAGCTCTTGCCCAAAGGGTATCTTTGAGTATTTGGGTTGCCTATTCATATCTCAAAGCCACAATCGGGTCAACTCTGGCCGCTTTGTAGGCGGGATAAACCCCGAAGAAAATTCCCACTCCTGAAGAGAAAACAAAAGCTAATAATACCGACCAAAAAGTAACCTGAGTATTGACTAAAAATTTTTTAATCATTAAGGAACCGAGATAACCAAAAAAAATCCCCAGAACACCACCAACCAAACTTAAAGTTACTGACTCAATTAAAAACTGGAATAAAATGTCTGAAGTTTTTGCTCCTACGGCCTTTCGTATTCCTATCTCTCGGGTTCTCTCAGTTACAGACACAAGCATGATGTTCATTATCCCAATCCCACCAACCAGAAGAGAAATACCGGCAATCCCTCCCAGCATCAAAGTCAAAGTGCCAAAAATAGAACCAAAAACGGAAAGAATTTCTCCCTGAGTAACAACAGAAAAATCATCCGGCTCCAGATAACGGCGTAAAGTACGATTTATTTTTTGTTTGGCTGTCTCCAGATTTTCAGTCTTATTAACTTTGGCCAAAATATAAGAAGCATATTTAACATCCAGGGCTTTTTGAGCAGTAGTGAAAGGAACGAAAACAATATTATCCATTTCATAACCAAAGAAAGACCCTTTCTTTTCCATAATTCCAATGACCATAAAAGGCTGATGGTTAATCGTTATCTTCTTTCCCAAGGGATTCTCCCAGCCAAAAAGTTCCTTCCTGGTTTTTTCCCCAATTAGACAGACATTTCGTGCACTGAGGTAGTGAGAGCTGTTGATAAATGTTCCCGTTTCGGCTTTAAAGTTGCGGGCTCGGGTAAAATCGGGCGCCACTGCCATTACCGTTGTCCTTAAGCTCTTTCCCCGATAAGCAACCTTTGCCGGAATTTCAGCCGAGGGAGAAACCGCTACCAGTTCAGGAATTTTTTTAAGTGCTTCAACCTGCTCCAGAGTAAACTTAGGAACAGCCATACCTGCTGAATGTCCCCCTCCAGCTTTCAGCTCAACTCGACCGGGAACGATATTTAAAAGGTTGGCTCCCAGTCCTTGAATCTGCCCGGTTACTTCTTCAGCCACTCCCTGACCAATAGAGACCAGTAAAATTACTGAGGCAACGCCAATAATCACCCCCAACATAGTCAAAAGGGACCGAGCCTTATTGGCTCTGATGGCTTCAAAAGCAATCAAAAAGGCTTCAAAAAACTTCAATTTTCCTCCGGTTCGCTTCCCAAACTATTTTTTTCTTTCTCAAAGTAATCTTTATCAGAGTAAAAAATTGCCCCTTCAACCAGCTCATCGCTTACAATTTTCCCATCAAGAAGTTTAACAATTCTTTCAGCCTGGCGAGCCACATATTCTTCGTGAGTTACCAGAATAATGGTTATTCCTTTACGGTTGAGGTCTTTTAAAATCCTTAAAACTTCATTTCCAGCTGTCGTATCAAGATTTCCAGTTGGCTCGTCAGCCAGAATAATAGAAGGGTTAGTAACCAGAGCGCGGCTGATAGCAACCCGCTGCTGCTGACCACCCGAAAGCTGAGAAGGGAAGTGATGAAGGCGATTTCCAAGTCCAACTGCTTCCAGTGCTTTTGTAGCTCGCTCCCTCCTTTCTTTCGGCGAAACCCCCTGATAAATCAAGGGGAGCTCTACATTTTTTAAAGCAGTTGCCCGAGGCAAGAGATTAAACGATTGAAAGACAAAACCTATTTCCTTATTTCTCAGGCGAGCCAGTTCAACCTCGGAAAGATCAGCAGTGTTCTTCCCTCTAATTAAAACCTGGCCCGAAGTAGGTTTATCAAGACAGCCAAGAAGGTGCATTAAAGTAGACTTTCCAGAACCCGAAGGCCCCATAATTGAAACATACTCGCCTTTCCTGACCGAAAAGGAAATTCCCTTTAAAGCCGGGATTTCCACTCCATCAAGACGGTAAATTTTGACCAGGTCAATAACTTCAATAACTTTTTCTTCCGACAAGGTTACCAGCTTACCCTGCTTCCTTCAGTTAAAAAAGGAGGCGGATTAACTACCACCAGATCCCCTTCTTTTAACCCCTTTTTCACTTCCACATAATCGTTTGTGGAGTAACCCAGCTCCACTTTTTTCTTAACCACAGTTCTTTCCTTCCGGTTAACCTGAAAAACAAAGGTTGAGCTATCTTCAACCACCGCATCTATGGGAATTACTAAAACTGAAGAGAGCTTTCCGGTATTAATTTCTACATCTCCGCTTAAGCCCTCCCTTAACTGGTTTAAGTCAAAGCCAACAATTTGAATATCAACGGGAAAAACCCTGGCTCCCGTTTCCGTCTGGACAAAACTAACTCCTATTTCCTTAACTTTACCAGCAAAAATCCTATCCGGAAAGGCATCAAAAGTAATTTCTGCCGGGGCGCCGACCTCAATTTTCTCAATGTCGGTTTCGTCAATCTCGGCCCGGACAACATAAGAAGAGGGATCGATGAGGTTAAGAAGAGGGGTGCCCGCCATTACTTCCGAACCAGCATTCAGCTTGATTGAAGTTACCACCCCAGCAATGGGAGCTTTAACTTCAGCTTTTTCCAGATTAAGTTTGGCAAGGTCAAGAGCAGCTTGAGCTCTTTTGACCTCCCCTTCAGCTGCTTTTAAGTCTTCTTCGCTTGCTGCTCCCTTATCTTTAGCCTTCTTTACCTTGTCTCTTTGAGCCACTGCCGCGTCATAAGCCCCCTGAGCCTGCTCTACCTGATACTGAAGCTCTTTATCATCAAAAACAACTAAAACCGCTCCTTTTTCTACTTTTTGTCCTTCAGAAACTTTCACTTCAGCAATTTTCCCGTTTAAAGGAGAAGCAACTTCAACCTTATTCTTGGCGACGGTTTGATGAGAAGCAGTTATGGTGATATTTAGGTCCTGCTTTTTGACTTCTTTCACCTCGACCTTTTCTCCTTTAAACCAGCGGGTATAAAAATTCAAGCCCGCATAGGCAAGAACAAGGACAATAACAGTCAGCAGTAAAAGCCAGAAAATCTTCTTCAAACCTTCCTCCTTTCAACAGGGCATGCGATGTTTTTAGTTTAAATTATAAAACCCTATTTTGCCAAACGATAAAACGAAACTAAAAGGAAAAAACTATGATAGATAAATAAATCTTAAAAACCTAAATAAAAAAAGTAAACTAAAGGCCAAGTGATTTTCGAGAATTTATTTTCTCTTGAATCCCAAAGGGGTCTTTAAATTCCTGTTCGGGTTTAAAGTTTAGTTTTTTCTCTCCCCGACCAGTTAGGTACTTCTTTAAATCAAGTTGAAAATCAGAGGAAACTTCCACTCCTTCCTTGGCTAAAACCTGGCGGAGAAGGCTCTCAGATCTTGAAGCAAAAGCAATAGCATCACCTAAAATTCTTTCCCCTTCAGTTGGATTGTGGAAGCCAACTGAATTTTCGGCGCCCATAAAGACCACCCTGTAAAAAGCTTCTTCGTAAAAACTCTTAGCTTTCCTGTACAATCCTTTGTCGAAAGTTTTTCCCTTAGCTTGTTCTTTGTGGAGAAGCTCGAAAAGCTTAGCCACCCGGGCTGTTTGATACCCAGCTCTTAAGAGCAAACTCATCGTCCTATCCTGAATTAGCAAAACCTCCTTTTTTAACTGATCCACTGGTTGAAGATGGCAAAATCGACAAGCTCTCAACCCGTTTTTAAGGGGACTCATAATATTGTGGTCAGAAATTTTTGAACCTTCAACAAGTTTATAAGGCATATGACAGTCAGCACAAGAAACACCGGCATTCCAGTGAACACTTCTGTAGGAGAAGAATTCGAACTCAGGGTGCCGAATATAACCGAGCTTAAAACCAGTTACTTCCTGCTTCCACTCTTTAAAAGAAGGGCTGCTTTCAATGATTTCAATTATGTTCTCGATTGAAATGGCACCCCATCTGCTTTTTTGCCAAGGAAAAAAAACGCCTGTTGATTTCATTTCCTTATCTTTGGAAACAATGTAGGTTACATGGCACTGAGCACAAACCAGCGATCTCATCTCCTGGTGGTTAAACTTTTTCTTCCTAAAAGCCTGAACCGCTTCTTTAAGTGTCCAGCGAGAGATATTTAACTTCATTGTCTTTCCTTCATGGCAATCGATACAGGTAGCTCCAAGCTCGCGATAATTCTCAGGTATTTTTTTGACAGCTTCAAAGTAGGGCATTGAGTAGTAGGTTTTCCCCAGCTGTTTTTCTAACCTTCCCGCATAGGGGGACTTACAGGTAAGACAAACACCACCAGCTTTCAACCGCGAGGGGTCAATACTCAGCTGATCCTTCATCATATAGAAATGGCCTCGTGGTTCGTTATACTCAACTCCAAAGCCCCAACCCTTATAAAGTAAAGCCATAAAAGGAAATTCGCTGAGTTTATCATATATAACTTTATCTTTATCCCAACCTCTTTTGTACTTACTTAAACCCTCGAGCCGAGGTTCACGAGTTTCCAACCATGACCGATATTCCAAAGGATAAGTTCTGCCCCAAACCGAGGGTTCATACTCACCAGCGGGCACAGATTTAATTTTAATTGCCCTTGGCTTTGCTGGAGCGCAGCCAAAAATTGAAATCATCAATAAAAGCCCGATTAAAAGTGCTAAAAGTAAAAAAATTAACCGCTTCATCCCGCCCCCCTTCATTGTTCAGCCTTTCTTAACAGTTGAATTTTATGAATTAAACTCCAATGGCAATCCCAGCAATATCTTCCGGCAAAATCAATCCGGGAAACGGTATAGTAATGGCACCTTAAGCAGTTTTCGCCAATCACTTTTTTAGCATGCTCGGAAGCTTTTATCTCTTCAGGAACCTTTCCAGTGTAAAAAAACACCAAGTCCTTTAAGCCATCAAAAGCTTTCCAAAAGTAATGAGAAAGGAAGTTATCATTAGGTAAATGACAATCAACACATTTAAATAGTTGGTGGCTGGAAACTTCCCAGGCTTTCTTTTCTAATTCCATAACATGACATAATCCGCAAAAGTCACCGCTTTCGGTTTTTTCCGCTAAACGAGGAAGGCCAAAAGAAGCAAACCAAATAAGAAAAATCAGCAAAAAAAACATCAACAACAAGTAAAATAACCTCATCCTCAACCTCTTTTAATTTTTTTAATTTTAACAGTAATAAATAAGAATTGTAACAAGAGCTTCTGTAGAAAGAGAGATGCGGATTTCAAAAGGCAAAAATTCAATCTGATTGAAAATTTGAGCAAGCCGGGACGTCCGGCAAGCATTGAGCAAAGCGAACAGCATTGCGAACAGCTTCTTTGCTAACTTCGACTGCTAACTCAGCTAACAGTTCAAATTCAGCTTCAACTTCTCCTGTGGCTAAAGCAAAACTGATGTCTCCATCAAAAGAGGTGTGAACCGGTCTGATTACTTGTGCCAAGGCATCCTGCACTCTTTGGGCTAGTAAACAGGTTTTAAGCTTAGTCAATTGTGCATTGGTAGCCACTACCAACAAAGTAGTGTTGCCAAAAATTGATTGCATGGGCGAGATACCATATTTTTTAAGAGAAGCAAGGAACTTCCCTTCTTTGTTAATTGCCCCGGCTAAAACGGTTCCGTCTTCATTGTAAACATCTCCCAAAGCGTTTACTACCGCCAAAGCTCCAACTACCAAGTTGCCAAATTCGGCAGAGGAGCTTCCCAAACCTCCTTTCATCCAGTACTCTGGACCAGCCCATTTGCCAACTGTAGCTCCCGTTCCTGCTCCGACATTTCCCTGTTCAAACAAATCCTGTTTAGCCTCCTGGCAGGCCTGATAACCATTTTCAGAGGTAGGATAAGCCTCAGCGGAACCAAGATAAAGATCGTAAATTACGGCGGCCGGAACAATGGGAACCAAACCCCATTGAGTCTTAAAACCAACCCCTTCCTCTTTTAAAAACCTCATCACCCCATCAGCAGCGGCTAAACCAAAAGCGCTACCGCCAGTTAGCAAAATAGCATGAACCTCTGAAACCGTCTTATAGGGGGAAAGTAAGGCTACTTCCCGAGTGCCCGGCGCACCTCCTCTTACTTCACAGCCACCAACCGTGCCGGGTGGTAAAAGAATTACAGTGCAACCTGTTATTTTATTTCTGTCGGTAAAATGCCCAATTTTCACCCCTTTAACCTTGGTAATCAATTTTTTCACCCCCCTTTTTTTCGCCTTCTCTATTTTTTTACCATTCGGCCCAGGGAAACCCCAATTTCCCGGGCTTTTTTTAAAGCCTCTCTTTCCTTTAAAATAGCTCCTTTCGCATCAATTCGGGGTAAATAAAGCTCAAAAGAGTAGTTAAAACCTGAAACAGCAAAAAATGCCTTAATAGTTTTTTTAACGCACTCAAAATAATCTGAGCGATCCATTCCTCCTACTACCAGTAAAGCAGCTGGCCTTTTTACATCAAAAGCCGGCCGATTTAAAAGGTAACGGGAAGCCCACCAAGCCTGGAAGCGGTCAATTACGGCTTTAAATTGAGCTGGGAAGTGACCAAAGAAAAGAGGGGAAGAAATTATTAAGCCCGCCGTCTCTTTTACTTTTTCATAAACATATTCCATATCATCTTTCAAGATGCAAACTCCGGTTTCCTCACAACCACCACACTCCTGACAGGGACTGATATTTAAATCTGTCAGAAAAACGGCTTCCGCTAAAAAGCCAGTTTCCCGCACCCCATCTAAAGCTGCTTCCAGGAGCAGACGAGAGTTACCCCCTTCCCGCGGGCTTCCAGCCAAACCTAAAACAAAACTTTTCATTCCAGGTTATACTCCTTTTCCAAACTTTTAGCTAAAATCTCCGCCAGCCTTATCTCCTGATAAGAAAAAGAGTAGTTCTGCCAGACATAATGGGGAGCTTCAGGATCAAAAAGCAAGCCAAAACTTTCAGCTTTTTCAAACAAAAGTGTGCCGGGTAAAACATGAAGGGTGCTGAAGATTACCTTATAAGGCTCCAGAGAAAAGACATAAGCCACCGAAGCCAAAAATCGATAAAAATTGTCCCCTGGAAGTCCAACAATCAGGTCGCACAACACTTTAATCCCAACTTCTTTCAATCTTTCAACTCCCTTCCTGAAGCGTTCCGATTGAAAATAGCGGTTTATGTTTCTAATTGTTTCGGGATGAACAGCCTGCGGACCGGTCTCCACGCTTTCAACCGAGATCTCTTTTAGCCAGCGAGCCTGGTCGCTATCGATATTTTCCGCTACCACTTCTATGGTGTGCAACCGTGCTTTCTCAATCCCCGCCTCTTTCAAAGTTCTGACCATACTCTCAAGTTGAGTGCGGTTTAAGTTAAAGACAGGGTCAACAAAGGAAAAGCTTTTTACTCCCCTCTTTAAAATTAACTCTACATCCTTTTTTATCCTCTCCTCAGAAAAATGGCGAATCTCTGGATAGTTTTTCCCCTCAAAGCAGTAAGCACACCTGAAAGGACAACCACGATAAGTTTCCAGATAGGTTGCCCCTTCTTTCAGCTCAAAAAAAGAAGTTTCAAAAGGAGAGGGGATAACATCAAGGGGTTCAATTAAGGCAGGGGGTTCATTAACTCTAACTTCGCCGTTTTCCAGGTAAGCCACCCCTTGAACTCTTTCTAAAGGTTCTTTTTTTAACAAAGCTTTTGTGAGCTCAACGAAAGTTCTTTCTCCTTCACCATAAACAACTGCCGTTACAAAAGAGAGCTTCTGGAGAACTTTTTCTGGGTGAGGGGTTACCTCCGGACCTCCCAGAACAATTTCACAATCAGGCCAGAGGTGGTTAATCAAAAAAGCTAACTTTTCCATTTTTTCAAAGTTCCAGACATAACAGGACAAACCAACTAAAAAAGGTGGCTCTTTAAAAAACTGCATAATCTGATGAATATCGTAACAATCAATGCAAAGGTCAATAGTTTCCAGCTTTAAACTATCTCTTAATCCAGAGTCAGCTTCTAAAGAAGCTCTTAAGTACCCAAGAGCCAAAGAGTTGTAACCATGAACATTTAAGGCCACTAAATAGGATGGAAGAGGGGTTTTCATAAAGCCGCCTTTTCTCGAGCTAAAAATTTAAAATCTTCAGCTTGACTTTCACCCAAAAGAAAGGGCTTCAAACTGAAACCTTCAATTTCTTGATAAAAAGGAGGAATGCCCAGGCAAATCGGGTTCGCAGCGCACTTCTGGCACTGGTCAGTCTTTTTTTGAAAACCCTCTGAAGTATTAAGTAAACCGCCGTAGTGGTAAGATAAATCCCCTAAAAGACAGAAAGGGATGTTTTCAACTTGAAGCCAGATTAAGTTCAACCTGGCTATTTCAGCCGCTTTTTTGAGCTGAGCCATCAGGGAGTTTAAGCTTTTCAAGGGAGGAACCAGAAAAATTACAAAACGGTCAGGTTTGAAAGAAAGCAAATAGCTTAAAGTCTCTGAAATTTCTTCAAGGTTGAGCGAGTTCACCATAAGCCGGAAAGAAAGAAAAGGAGTCTGGCCATTTTCCAAAGAGAGACGACGCAAATTGGAAATCCCCTGAATAGAAAGGTTTAAGGCTTCAGCCTTGCCCGTCATTAACTGAAAGGTTGACGGATTAGAAGAGAAAAACTCCACCTCAAAATGATGGGCTCCTTTGCTAACTAGATTAAAAGCCAGATGGAAATCGGCTAAAGGAATAGCGGTGGTTTTAATTTTTACTCTCCTTACTCCTCGCCGTCGTAAGTCAGCAACAAAATCAGGAAGCGGGCTCCAGAGCAAGGGCTCACCACCGTAAATCATCACGCTTTCGGAAATTCGGGGTTGATTTAAAAAGGAGTCAAGCTCCTGAGGACTTAAGAAATCTTCGCTAGTTTCCGAGCAAAAAGAACAAGAACATAAACAGCCTTTTCCAATTTTCAGTTTCTTATAGATTATCATGGCTTCCCCTCTCTCACCGAGCTCAAAAACTTAACTTTCCTTAATTTCCATTGCCTCAAGCTTTAAAAGATGACTGCTTTCGCTAATATTAATTCTTTCTAAAAGTTCAGAGGTTAAAATATCGCCTGTTTTTAAAACCAGGTACTTCTGGAACAATCTCATCTTATCTTTTTTGAGTTTTCTTAATGTCTTAGCTAAAAACTTCAATTTTTCCGCATCGGAAATATCATTTAGGACCTTTTTAAGTTCCTCGATTAAGCTCTCTTTTTTATCTTCCGCCGCTTTTAAATCGTGACCAAGCTGCCTAGCCCTCTCTTTTAAAAAGGAAGCGTGCCGCTGGTCTTCTTTTTTAATCCCTTCCAGCTGACCTCTAACCTCCGCGGAAAGAATTTCCAGGTTAAGGAGCAAATTCAGAACTTCTAAAGACTCCTTTTCTCTTTCGTACCAAGTTGAAAGAATTAGTTCCGCGCTTTTTAAAGCCAATCAACCTCCAAGTGCCACTTAAGCTCATTAATAAAGAGTTATTTTAATTAAAAAAGTCAATTTATAATAACCAAGTTTTAGTGAAGTTGGAAGAAGCTCAAGACTTTTTATCTAAATCTAATAGATTAAAAACTATAAGGCTGGCCTATTTCTGGCGGCACTACTTGGCAAAAAGTAAAGTCTGATAAAAAATTAGCATAAAGAAGAGGTCTTTCGGTGTGAACCGGAAAGACTTTCTCTGGTTTAATCCTCGCCACCACCTCACGCAGATCGAAAGCCGAGGCATGACCAGAAGCGTGAACTACATAGAGGGGCAAGCCAAAATGTTCCAGCCAGTTTAAGAGCTTTTGAAAGTCAATCTCCATTTCTTCGTTGAAAGGCTCGCTCTGGGAGAGAATAAAAACGCTTCCTGGACGAAAAGTTATCTCAGCTGCTTCGTTCATGTCATAATAGGAAAAGTTTAAAACAAAATCTCTTTGGTTCTTCCCGACTTCCTGAATATCAACAGTTAAAGGCCAGGAACTTAAAACGGTTTTTTCCCACAATCGAGGAACCTCTTTTTTTCGGTAAAAAACACAGGGTTTTTCCAGAAAGAGCTCATTGAGATTTACCAGCCCTTCCTCCTGAAGAAAGTTAAGAATAAAAAACTGCCTGGTAGAGATAGCCAGCTTCCTTTTGTTTTCCTGCGCAGCCTTAGAAAAAGTTTTTAAGCGGTCGAAATCAACCGGAGAAAAGCTGGCCAAAACCAGACCTTCTGTTCGGCTAATTAAGCTGGAAATCTTGGTTTTTACCTCGGCTTCGCTCTGAAGAGAGCTCCGAATAATGTTTGTGCCTTCAATTATTAAAATGTCGGGCTTAAACTTAGCCGCAGCTTCAATAAAATTCTCAGTATGTTCGGTTCTGCAGCCGTGGCAACGAAAGTCACCGGTATAAGCAAGCTTTAAACCCTCGCTTTCTACTAGAAAACCAGCCGCTCCCCTTATAGAATGGTCAACCTCAAAAGCTTGAAACTCAAACTCCCCCTTCCTTATCCCCTCCCCGAAATTCAGAGTCATAATCTTCTTTTCCTCCACCACCCCAAAAAGCGAAGAATCAAAACGAGCCATTCGGTAAAAAGTGGAAACCGGCTGCGAAGAAGCCTCGCGAGCCAGAATTATAGCCCGGGTAAGTGGAGTGGCATAAATTTCCAGGTCGTCACGGAGCCAGCGAATATAATCGCAGTGGTCAGTATGAGCATGAGAAAGGAAAACCGCATCAACCGGCAACTTTTCCCTGTTCAATGCTTCCTCGCTTTTATAAATATCCAGAAAAGGAAGTAAGCCCAGATTAAGTAGAGTTTCAACTTTTCGGGGCTGAAGAAGCGGCCAGTCAAAATACTTTCTTTCGCCAGCAAAACTGCGGCCAAAGTCAAGAAAGAAAGAGGTTTTTTCTCCCTTAACCAGAATTTTCACTCCGCCAATTTCTCCTACCCCGCCGAAAAAGAATAACTCAATCATAGCTTGATTTTAACCAAAGGCTAAGACAATCTAAGTAAAGTCAGTTAATTTAGTCCTGTTCTTTCTCATAATCAGAAATTTTCTTTACCCTTCTTCGGTGTCTCTCCAAACCGGAAAAAGGAGTTTTCAACCAGACCTCTACAATTTTCAAGGCTTCATTGTGATCCATAGTTTGACCACCCAAAGCCAGAACATTAGAGTCATTGTCCTCTCTTGTTCGGCGTGCTGTTTCAACATTATAAGCCACCGCTGCTCTTACCCCTTTTACCTTATTGGCAACTATGGCCACTCCTATACCTGTGGAGCAAATCACTATGCCCCGGTCTTCCGCTCCTCCCTCAGCTATCTTTCTCGCCACCTTCAAAGCAAAGTCCGGATAGTCAACTGATTCGGAAGAAAAAGTTCCAAGGTCTTGATAGGAAAAATGATTCTTTTCCAGCCACTCTTTAATTTTTTCTTTTAGCTCAAAACCTCCGTGATCAGCTCCAAGGTAAATCAACTCATCCTCGCTCCTACAAAATTTTTAAAAAAGTAGCAAAGTAAACCAGAAAGGGAGAAATGAGGATGGCGGGAAGCAGATTGGCCGCTTTCATCTCTTTAATTTCCAGAAGTTTCAAGCCAATAGCAAAAATAAGCAGGCCGCCAGTCGCCGTCATTTCGGCAATCATCCTCTCAGTAAGCAGAACCTTAAAGAAAGAAGCTCCCAGAGTCAAAAATCCCTGGTAGAAAAAGACCGTCAGAGAAGAAAAAGCCACTCCCCAACCCAGAGTGGAAGCAAAGGCTAAAGCAGCAAAACCATCAAGCATTGATTTGATAGCTAAAAGAGAAAAGTCCCCTTTCAAGCCATCTTGGAAGGAGCCAAGAATAGTCATCGGGCCCACACAAAAAACCAGGCTGGCAGTGATGAAACCTTCAGAAAAGGTGCTTTCTTTAACCTTTATCTTTTCTTCTATCCAAAAAGAAAACTTTTCCAGGGCTCCATCTATGTTAAGCCACTCCCCAACCAGACCCCCAAGAAGCAAGCTGGCCAGCAAAAGCAAAATGCTTTTTGTTTTCAAAAGCAAGCTCATCCCGATGGCTAGAGTGACCAGACCCAGGGCGCTAAAAATTATCTGACGAAACCTTTCTGGAAGTCTGGCTCCCAGAAGCTTCCCGACTAGAGAGCCGATAAGAACTGTAAAAACATTTAGAAATGTGCCTTTCAAAAAATCTCCTTTCAAAAAGTTTATAATCCTCTTAGGGTATTTTAACAAAACTAAAACTTTAAGGAGAAAGGGTTTGAGCAGAAAACTTCCAGAACTCATCAAAGAAAGAATTAAAAGAAAAGGGCCAATTCCTCTTGACGAGTATATGAACCTCTGCCTCTATCACCCCCAGTTCGGGTATTACTTTCAAGCTCGCAAAACCCGCTGGGGAAAAAAGGGAGACTATTTCACCGGAGTCAGCGTCGGAGAAACTTTTGGCCAGCTGCTAACCCTGGCTTTAGTTAGATTGGTCAAAAAAACGCCTTACACCAGCCAACTTACTTTTATTGAATTAGGTGCCGGACAGGGAAACTTAGCCCTGGATATCTTGAAAAACCTGAAAAAATACTTCCCTGATTATTATCTTAAGACCACATATTGGGCAGTAGAACAAAACCCAAAGCTCAGAGAGTTAATTAAAAGCCAGGCAGAAAAAATTCAGGAAAACAAAATTAAAGTCCCAAAAAATCTAAAAGAAGTTGAAGAGATTAAATCAGGAATTGTTCTGGCTAACGAACTTATTGATTCTCTTCCGGTAAAACAAATCAAAATGACTTCTAAGGGGCCTTTTGAGCTTTTCGTCGGATTAAAAAATAACCGGCTTGTCACTTTTTACCAGCCAACCAGAGCCCCTGAAGTAATAAATTATTTAAAAAAAAGGCCTTTAAAAACTGGCCAGGTAAAGGAGATCAATTTTTTTGCCCAAAAAATCTTAGCTGAACTCGCTCTTAAACTGAAATCTGGTTTTCTGGTTCTTCTGGACTACGGTGGGCTTGAAGAAGAAATCCTGACAAAAAATCCCGAGGGCACCCTTAGAGGCTTCTACCAGCACCGCTTGACATCTAAACTTACTTTTAAACCGGGAGAAGCTGACCTTACCAGCGATGTCAACTTTAGCGATTTAATTGAGGGGGCAAAAGAGCTCGGATTTGAAATAGTTGATTACCAGAGTGAGTTAAACTTTTTTGCCCCTTTAGTTACCGAACTAATTTCTCGAACCAACCCTGAAATCCAGCAAAAAATTCAGAATCACCTGAAGATTTTAATCCATCCCAGCTTTATGGGTGAACGCTTCAAGGTATTGACACTTAAGAGGGATTGCGCTAAAAGTAGGTAACTTTTTTAACTAAACATCGTTTATTAAGAAAATGGCAAAAAATCTGAGTTTAAAAAGAAACCAAAACAGCCAGAAAAAAGCCCTAACCCCACCTTCTTCAAAGCTTTTGGTAATAAGGCGCCTCTCGCCTTATTTCTGGCAAAGGCTAACCATTTTCCTTCTTTTTGTTCTCCTTTTGACCCAAACTTTTCTTATGTTTTATTTTTACAAACTTCACACCATTGAAAAAAACGCTATTGATGAGTATCAAGAGGCTTTAAGATTCATTTTAAGAGAAGGTGGTGGGTTTAACTATGCAATTTGCACCGAATACATCACTCCAAACGACCCCCAGGTTCAGTCTTTGGCCCAGCAACTAAAAGCGCCGGAAGCAACTTTCGATTATGTTGCTAACCAGATTAAATACCGCTTTGAAGTTACCGAGGACCTGCTTTATCCTTTCGTTATCTTAAACAAAGGCTACTCAAACTGCGTTGGACAAGCTAATCTTTTAGCTTCTCTCCTTTTAGCTAAAGGGTTTCCTCCAAAAGATGTGCGAGTGGTTTACGGTAGTATAGTTCTAAACAAAAATCGGGGAAACCACGCCTGGGTTGAGTTCTACTACAATAATAAATGGATAGTTCTTGATCCTACCCTTTTAACTCAATATAAAGGGTTTGAAGGCTATGAAAAAAGCCGCTTTTACTCAGACTACCAGGTTATCCCAGTTATCTGTTACAACAACCAAACTAAATACTTCGTTTCTTATTAAGCTCTGCTTATCTTTCGAGAGAGAAACCTACTTAAAATTTTTCAGTAAGTTTCTTTACAATCTGGTCAATTGCCCTGCCAAGCAGATTGTTCTTTAAAGCCTCCCGCACTGGTTTGTCCTCAAAATCAAGGATAGCCAGTTTCTCTTCAAAAGGCAAAACCCCAACAACTGAAAGCCTCTTTTCTTTTAAAAAACTCTTGATTTTCTGATTGGTATCTTCGTCCTTAACTTTATTGATAACTACCCCAATCCTTTTTATTCCCAACTCGGAAGCTAAAGTCTGGATTTTTAATGCTGTTTCCAAAGACCTCTGCCCCGGTTCCACCACTATTAAAAGGTGGTCTATGCTTTCAGCAGTTGCTCTCCCTAAGTGTTCCAAACCAGCCTCCATATCAACAATCACCCACTCTTCTCGTTCCAGAACTAGATGAGCCAAAAGAGCGCGTAAAAGAGAGCTTTGCGGGCAAAAACATCCCGAACCAGCTTTCTCAATGCTTCCGGCCACTACTAAAGAAAGGTTAGGGCTCAAGTTTAAGCCATACTTCTCCACCAAGTCATCGACCTTAGGATTTAAGATAAACATTCCGCTCTCGCCTGGCTCAACACCTGTTCGCTCTTTTATTAGTTCTCTTTCCTGCGAAAGAGGTTTCACCTTCGCTCTTTTTTCGAAATCAACTCCAAGAGCAGCAGCCAAATTACTATCGGGGTCGGCATCGATGAGAATTGTTTTATAGCCTCTTTTTGACAAAAACTCGCCCAGAGCAGCCGCAAGAGTAGTTTTACCAACTCCACCTTTTCCCGAAACAGCAATTTTTAAACCCATAACTCCCTTTCTGTATCCTGATTAATTTAAGTTAGGAAGGGGCAAAACTGCTTGTCAGATAAAAATAAAAAATAACACCTAAAACAATTACTACAATAACGAAAAAAACTAGAAAGACCAAGCGGCGATAAAACCTTTCTTGGATCTGGCGGCTTAAAATATCAGCTCGATTTTTAAGGTTTCGCAAAACCATCTCTACATCAGCCAGGGTTGATTTCAAATAATCCAGATCATTAGCCGCCTGGTTTCGATAAAACTCGAAAGAATTGATTTCCTCCTGCCAGAAACTAGCTTCCAGATTAGTGGAGTGCTTCAGAAAAATCTCCCTCATAATCCCAAGGTTCTGGTCAATCAAAGTCATCAAGTTTCGAGTTTCGTTAGAAGACTGAGTTAACCAGGCAGCATGCTGAGATAAAAGGTCGCTTGCCTCTTCAATCTTTGAAAGCTTGGAAAACTCATCTTGTTTTTCAACCTCAGTAAAGGAAAGAATAGATTGAATGTAACCATCAATAGCTTTTTTCTGGCTGATTAAAGCCAGCCTCTTCTCCTGGTAGCTGCTAACATTAAAAAATATTTTATGATAAGCAGCTAAGGCTATAAGCAGGTCTTTTGAAAGAAAATTATAGGTCAGATGAGCATCTTCATTATAAAGAAAAGCAAAGCGACCAGAAAAAACATTGTGAGAAGAAAACTTCTCGGAATAATTGAACATTTTCCCCAGTTCAACAAGTTCCCAGAAAGCCAGAGACTTTTTCCCGAAAAAAACTTCCAGATTCTCTTTTAACTCCCCTTCCCGACTGGGTGTGAAAAAAACTCTGGTCTGACCAAAGTTAGTAACTTTCTTAAAAAGATTTAAAGTCTTAGAAATGTTTTCGTCTCCTTCTTTCCAGACCTCGGAAAAGAAAGGCAGCAAAGAACGGTCGGGAACTTCATAAAAAAGAGAAAGGACAATTAAGTCTCTAAGAATTGAGACCTCTACTGAGATTTTTTTCTTTCCCGAAGCTTGGCCAATAACAAAAGGGGTGTAAGTTAAAAAAGCCTTTTCTTTCCACTTTTCATAACGAGAAATGAGGCTGTGAGAAGACCCGTAACCGCACTTTTCCCATACCTTTGCCAGCTGATGAAGAGAAAGGTAAGGAACAAACAGATAACCAGTTACCCCTGAACCACTCAGCTTATCAATCATCTAATCTTTCAGATTAAGACTTCTTTTTTCTCCCCCGACTGCTGGTTCCTTTTCTGGCTGTAGCTTTACTGGAAGCCCTGACCGCTCTTTTCCTCGGTCTTTTAACCTCCACCTTAAACTCTTCCTTTTTAGGTGGCGCTTCTTTGACCAGTAAAGATAAAAACTGTCTCAGCTCTCTTACCTGTTGAATGTCAGCCGAATTTCTAACTTCTCCAGCTAAAGCAAGGTAGCCAGCGAAAAACAAGCCAAGAATTAATAGTTCAGCGAAAACAGCAACTGAAGTTGTAAAGAATCTGACATCGCTTTTTAAGTAAAAAAGTACACTACTAATTATCTCTACAAAAGCAACTGAAAGAAGCAAACCATTGGCAACCTGTAAAGCCCAGGCCGAGTGGGCGGCAAAGCCTTTCTTCTCGGCAAAACGGAAAGCCTCCGCTCTTTCCCCAACCAGAGATTTTAAAATTATCTTCACCCTGATGATCTCTCCTTGAATTAGACGAGCCAGGCGATAAAAGGAAAGAGAAAGAAATAGAAAGACAAAAAGGACAACCGATAATAAAATTGCTTGGTAAACTGTGGCAACCTGAAAAAAATAAAGGACAAGCAAATAAACAAAGAGGAAAAGGATTAAAAACAGGTTATAAAGATTATAGCGAATGTAAGCATTTTGATAATGGGTTAAGCGGCGAAACCAAGAGTCAGTTTCAAGTTTCTTTACTTCCTTGGAAGCCTCAGGCAAATTCTCTGACATTACCTCAATTTCCTCAATAGAACGCCACAAATCACCATAAACCTCAGTCTTTGATTCACTCCATAAAGCTCGTGGGTCGCAATAAGGGCAGATTTCCAGATACTCTAACTTCCAGTGGCGACCTTCCGAACAACGCACCAGCTTGCCGGCTGGTCGAAAAAGAAAATAATAAAGGAGATAAGGCAACCAGAGACCAATTAAGCCAATTAAAAAGACAGCCAATGCATGGAACTTATAAGAAGGCAAACACCGAGACTTGGCGTCAAAGTAAATCCAGAAAGCTACTAGAAAGGAGGCCAAGCCATTTACAAGGTAAATCAAAAAGATAATACTCTCGGTACTTCCCATTTTTACCTCCTAACTCTTTTTCGTTAATTCAATTTTAAACTAAATGAAAGCGTTTTCAACAATTATTTATCTAACCTATCAAGACCTGCTGACTGACGCAGCAAAAGAACCTCTTTTTCGGAAAGTTTGCGCCAGCGTCCCGGTTGCAAGGCCCCTAGTTTTAAGCTCCCAATTCTTTCCCTTTTTAAATCTAGAACCTGAAAACCAAATTTTTTCCAAAGCCTTCTAATTTCCCTTTTCTTTCCTTCCTTCAAAACCATCTTCACCACTGTTCGTTTTTCTTTCCTCTTTAAAATTTTCACTTTTGCCGAAACCCTTTCTCCCCTTTCCAGATAAAAACCTCTTTCAATTTTTCTCAAAACTTCCTTTCCGGGAACTCCTTCTATCTCAACTCGGTATTCTTTTTCAACCCCAAAGCGAGGATGCATTACTCGAAAAGCCAGCTCCCCATCGTTAGTCAGTAAAATCAAGCCCCGCGAATTCTTATCCAGGCGACCCACGATGACCAACCTTTTTTCTCCCGGATAACCTTTCAAAAGGGAAAAAACCGTTTTTCGGCCAAGCTCATCCGAGGAAGTAGAGATATAGCCAGGTGGCTTATTAAGCATTAAATAACAGGGTTTTAAATCAAAAACCAGTTTCTGACCATCAACTTCAATCAGATCCTTCTCTAAATCAACCAGCTGACCGGGCAAAGCTTTCTCACCATTAACTGTTACCCTTCCTCGGGCAATCAGCTCTTCGGCTTTTCGCCGCGAGTAAAGAGAGCAGAGAGCTAAAGCTTTTTGAACCCTGACAATTCTTAAGCCCTTATTCCTTTCGTTCTTCTTTTTCTTCATCAAGAGGGGGCAAATCACTTAAACTTTTCAAACCAAAGACTTCAAGAAAGTAAGGGGTAGTTCCAAAAAGAATGGGATTGCCCAGGGTCTCTTTTCGTCCAACCTCCCGCACCAGGTTTTTCTCAATCAAAGTCTGAATTACCGCTCCGGAATCAACTCCTCGGAGAGCTGAAACTTCAGCCTTGGTTATAGGCTGGCGATAGGCGATGATCGCCAGAGTTTCTAAAGCCGCCTGAGTTAGTTTTTTTGCCTCCAGGCCACAGACCAGTTTTTCTACATAGGGAGAAGCCTCGGGATGGCTAAAAAGGCGATACCCGCCGGCAACCTCTTTAAGCTGAAAACCCCGCTCTTCCCTGATGTAGCTCTCTTTAAGTTCTCTTATCAACTGCTGGCATTCCTCCAAAGATAAATCTAAAATGTTAGCTAATTTTTTCAGGCTCAGGGAACGATCAGCCACAAACAAAACCGCTTCCAGATTTCTCCTCTTCTCTATCTTACTGTCTTTCAATTTTCTCCTCTTTGATCCTTTCTTTTTCAATTGAAATATCACCGAAAGAATAAGGCTGGTGAGCAATCAGCTCGCCTTTTTTGACAAGCTCGAGAAGAGCTAAAAAAATAGCTATAGCTTCACTCTTACTTCCAGCTTCTCTTAAAAGTTTCAGAAAAGAAAGATTTTTTTTAAAACGGATTTTATCTCTCAACCAATTTATTTTGTCCTGAACACGATAGTTAACGGGAATAGAGTGAAGGGTTTCCAGAGTGATCTCCTGTTTTCCCAAAAGCCTTTGAGCCAGAGCAAAAAAGCCATCCAGATCAGAGGGACTGAGTTGAAGAGGGATCTTGGAAATAAACTTTGGTTCAGGTAAGACCTCCCGGGGATAACAGGAGCCAAACTTCTCTTTAAGCTTTAAAAGTTTTAAGGCTGCTTTCTTAAAAGAAAGATATTCTTTCAAGCGAGAAGCAAGCTCTTCTGAGGTTTGAGGTAAGGGAACTTCCAACTGTTCGGTCTCGATTGGCGGTATTAAGTTTCTGGCTTTTAAATCCAGTAAAGTTGCAGCCACCAGAATAAATTCGGAAGCAATTTCCAAGTCAAGCTGGCTCATCTTTTCAAGGTAAGCAAGATAGTCCGAAGCTAACTCCGAAAGGGAAACCCTCCTTAAATCTAGTTTTTTCTTTTGAACGAGTTCAAGCAACAAATCAAAGGGACCATCAAAGACTTTAAGTTTAAGACTGAATTTTTCAACCATTTTCCAGGTGCAACCTCTGGCGAACCGCTAAAATGGTACTTTCAGCTATCTCACGAACTTTTCGAGCTCCCTCTGAAAGGATAGTCTCAACAATCTGCGGCTCTTTCTCCAGATTTTTCCTTCTAGCTTGGAAATCAGCCAGGGAAGCGATAATTTTCTCGGCTAATTCCTTCTTGCAATCCACGCAACCCCGCAAAGCCTGGCGACATTCCTCTTCAATCTGAGAAAGCTCCTTTTCTGAGTAAAGGCGGTGTAAAGTGAAGACCGAGCAAACCTCCGGATGACCGGGGTCGGTACGTTT
>DAIRCJ010000021.1:0-19984 GCA_036796755.1 Candidatus Geothermocultoraceae bacterium
TCTTTCTCAAGGAATAGAGTTTTCTTCAACTAGTGATACCGAAGTAATAGCTGGCTTGTTGGCTCAGAAGGATGGCCAAGAGCTTTTAGAAGCAGTTAAAGAGACGATGAAGGTTATTAAAGGTGCTTATTCTTTAGTTATTGCTTCCGAAAGTGAGCTTTTTGGAGTCCGTGACCCGTACGGCATCAGGCCTCTGGTTATTGGGAAGCTTCCCTCAGGTGGGTATGTTTTAGCTTCAGAAACCTGTGCTTTAGATATAGTGGGAGCGGAGTATGTCCGTGATGTTGAACCAGGGGAGGTTGTTCAAATTAACGAGGATGGGTTATTTTCCTACCAGGCCAGGCCAGTTATCAAGCCTTCGCTTTGTATTTTTGAGTTTATTTATTTTGCTCGCCCAGATAGCTATTTGTACAACCGCAGCTTGTATGAGGCCCGAAAAAGGATGGGGGCCTATCTGGCAGAAGAAGCGCCAGCTTCGGCTGATGTCGTTTTACCAGTACCTGATTCGGGAACCCCAGCCGCCATTGGTTACGCTGAGCGCTCAGGGATTCCTTTCGGCGAGGGATTGATTAAAAACCGCTATGTGGGAAGAACCTTTATCCAGCCAACTGATAGCCTCCGCCAGTTAGGAGTGAAGATGAAGCTTAATCCAATGAAAGATGTGATTAAAGGAAAGAGACTGGTTGTAGTGGATGACTCTATTGTCCGGGGGACAACCAGTCGCAAAATTGTCAAGATGCTCCGAGAAGCTGGGGCTAAAGAAGTTCACTTTCGGGTTTCTTCTCCCCCGGTAAAATTTCCCTGTTTTTACGGTATAGACACAGCAACAATGTCTGAGCTTATCGCCTCAGATAAAGAAATTGAAGAAGTTAGAAAATACATTGGGGCCGACTCTTTAGCTTACCTTTCTTTAGAAAGTTTGATTGCATCAAGCGGTTCTCCAGGTGAGTTTTTCTGTGCTGCCTGCCTTGACGGGAATTATCCCATTCCCATTCCGGAGAAAGTTAAACTAGGCAAACTTCTTCTGGAACGCTAATTTTCAGCCAGGTCTTTTTATCAGCCTATTTATTGATATTTAAATTTTTTTCTTTATTATTTGAAGGGTGGTTTCGAGAAAGAAAAGTTGGACAAATAAAACTTTTTCCCTCTTTTTGTTTGGCGTGGCGGCTCTAACTTTTCTTATTGCTTTCTGGCGGGTTCATTTTGGAGTAGATTTAACCGATGAATCGTTTTATGTAGCCACAGCTTATCGCTTTGTTTCGGGAGCTAGGCCTTTTATCGATGAACTTTTGGTTCACCAAACTGGTTCTTGGTTTTTGGCTATTCCTGTTAGAGCGTTTTTGCTTTTTAAAAATAATAACTGGGAGGGGATAGTTCTATT
The DNA here is from genome assembly GCA_036796755.1 of Candidatus Geothermocultoraceae bacterium. Classification (GTDB taxonomy): domain Bacteria; phylum Actinomycetota; class Aquicultoria; order SKW223; family CALKMS01; genus CALKMS01. The sequence continues at coordinate 1,382 of DAIRCJ010000021.1, forward strand.
TACCCGTTATCTTTACTTTATTTTTCGGCTTTTTCTTTGTTTTTTTATCTTTAAAACTTTAAGAAAATTTCTTAACCCTGGCTTATCTCTGCTTATTGCTTTAACCTGTGTGGCTTTCGTTCTCTTTAACATCCCTAACTTTAGCTATAACACTTTAGCTTGGGGGTTTCTAACTTTAGGTTTCTTCCTGGGATTGCTTTTTGTTAAAGAACCAGGATTGCTTTGGCATCTGTTTTTTTCCGGGCTTTGCCTTAGCTTGGCAACGGTTTCCTATCCCACTTTGCTTTTTATTGGTTTTACTTATCCGTGGTTTCTAACTTTACTGATCAGGCAGAAGAAAACTTTTTTTGTTTATTATTTGGGTTTTTTGCCTTTTATTTTTTTAGTGCTTTTTTTGATAGGAGTATGGGGGATAAAAGCCCAAGATATTCAGTTATCTTTGAATTATACTCTTTCTGCGGGCGTGCATACCAGTTCTTTTGATTTCGAAAGATTAAGAAACGTTCTTACTTCTATACTGAATACTTTTCCTTATGCAGTTTTCTTGCCGACTTTTTTGTTAGCTGGTTTGTTTTCCCGCTTTTTTAAAGCTTATTTTCCTTATCTAATTCTTTTCTTGCCTCTTCTTCCTTTAGCTGCTAAGGGTTACACTTCTTTAACCTTTTCTCATGGGTATGTTTTTTTATTATCTATGCTTTATCCTTTGCTTTATTTTTTGAGGAAAAAAGACGATGCTGGTAAGATTTTGTTTTTTTCTGTCTGGTTCCCCTCCTTTTTAGCTGCACTTATAACTGCTTATACTAGTAGCAATGGCTACAGGTCCGCGGCGGTTGGGGCTTTTCCAGGGGCTCTCATAACCTTACTATACTTGGCTTTAATTCTGGGTGAAGAGATAAATCTCAAAGTGGCTTTTTTACCTTTAAGTGATTTTTTGAAATCCTTTCCACTGGTTTTAGTTCTGGTTTTTCTTCTCTTTTTTCATTTAAGCGATGTCTACCGCGATGACCCTTTAAATTTGTTAAAGGCGAAGATTAAAAGCGGCGCTTTTAAGGGGCTTTATACTTCAAAAGCAAAGAGTAACTACATTGTGGAGCTTACCGAAGACCTGAGAAGAAATTGCTCAGAGGAGGAAACGATATTTTTTTATGACCGATTTCCTGGAGGCTATCTTCTTACTAGGGCACGACCTTTAACCAACACGATTTGGGTTTGGCAAATTCACTCCTACCCGAAAGCAAAGCACGAGATGGTAATGGAATATTTTAAGAAGGTAGGAAATCCTGATTTGGTTGTAAAAATCAAAGTTCTTTTCTATTCTGCCAAAAAGAAAGAAAAAATGACTTACCCTGCCGATTACCTAATTGATAAGTATTTTAAAGCTCAAGGTTACAAGTTGGTTGTTAACAAAGAAAACTACCAGATATACCGACCTCTTTAGCTTTAAAGGAGTAAAATAGAAAAGTTTTTCAAATTTAAAATAAGAAGGGTTAATTTCAATTAGATTAATCTGATTTAATTTGGACTTTGCTGAATTTGGCAACCTGAAAGTAGAGTTATTTAGAGGAAAAGCAAAAAATTCTTTTGCGTAAAATGCATAACTGTTAAAATACTTCCCACTGTGGAGAATAAAGCTCGACTTTTAACTGGGGATGAAGCTGTTGCCTTCGGAGCTTACGAAGCTGGGGCTGAAGTTGGAGCTTCTTACCCTGGTACACCGGCTACTGAAATTTTAGAAACTTTTGCTCGCTTTCCCGATGTTTACGCTGAGTGGTCAGTAAATGAAAAGGTGGCCTTTGAAGTTGCCTATGGAGCTTCGTTAGCAGGGGTGAGGGCTTTCGCTTCAATGAAGCATGTGGGTTTAAATGTAGCCAGTGACTCTTTTATCTCTTCTTCTTATACCGGAGTGAATGCCGGTTTAGTGGTGGTAACTGCTGATGATCCCCGTCTTTACAGTTCACAGAATGAGCAAGACAATCGTCACTACGCTCGGTTAGCCAAGGTTCCCTTGCTTGAACCTGCTGATAGTCAGGAAGCTAAGGATTTAATGAAGCTGGCTTTTGAACTTTCGGAAAAGTTTGATACCCCGGTTCTTTTGCGCCTGACTACTCGACTGGCTCATTCTTACTCCTTGGTGAACTTGGGTGAGCGTTTGAAGCCGAAAAGAAAAAGCTACCAGAAAAATCCAGCGAAGTATTTAATGCTTCCAGCTAATGCTCGGGAAAGGCACAAAGTGGTGGAAAAAAGAATGTTAAAGTTAAAAGATTTTAGCCAGGGTTTTGAAGGAAACCGTTTTTTTTCTGGTTCAAAAGAAGTTCTCATTATTAGCAGTGGGGTGACCTTCTTTCACGCCAGGGAAGCTTTTCCGGAGTATAGTTTTCTCAAGCTTTCAATGACTTATCCCCTGCCGGAAAAATTAGTAATAAAAGTTGCCTCTCAATTTAAAGAAGTCTGGGTGATTGAAGAGCTGGACCCGATTTTAGAGGTGGAAATAAGAGCTCTCGGAGTGAAAGTTACCCGCGGGAAAGATTCTTTCCCTCTCTGTGGGGAGTTAAACCCGGATATCTTGCGAGAAGCCAGCGGTCTGCCCTTGAAAAAACACTTTAAAATTGATTTTTCCTTGCCTCTTCGCCCGCCTGTTCTTTGTCCAGGTTGTCCTCATCGGGCTGTTTTTTATGTTTTGAAAAAAATAGGGCTTACCGTTTTAGGCGATATAGGCTGCTACACTTTAGGAGCTTTGCCCCCTCTGGAATCAATGGATACCTGTTTAGCTATGGGTGCTGGTGTAGGAATGCTTGGGGGTTTTTCAAAAGTGGAGAGGGAGAAAAAGTTCTGCGCGGTGATTGGTGACTCAACCTTTCTTCATGCTGGTCTACCTGCCTTGCTTAACTTAAGTTACAACAATGGTCAGGCTCTGGTGATTATCCTGGATAATCAAGTGACAGCGATGACTGGAGGTCAAACTCATCCTGGGACTGGCTTTACTGTTCAGGGAAAACAGACTAAGAAGGCTTCTTTAGAAGAACTTTCAAAAGCATGCGGAGCAGAAAAGATTTTCTCGGTGAGTGCTTATAGCCTTAAGGCTATAAATAAAGCAGTTGAAGAAGCTCTTTCTTTTACTGGTCTGTCAGTTCTTATCGTAAAGGGAAGTTGTGTTCTGGTGAAAAAACCAGAAATTAAGCCTTTTTATATAGACAAGGAGCGTTGTGATTTTTGTCGCCTTTGCTTGGAAGTCGGTTGCCCAGCTCTAACTGTAAAGGACAACCAGGTAGAAATTGAAGCTACTTTCTGTACTGGTTGCACGGTTTGTATTCAGATTTGCCCGAAGAAAGCCATCAGGAGGAAAAAATGATTAATCTCTTGCTGGTCGGGGTAGGAGGACAGGGGATTATTTTAGCTACTAGAGTCTTAGCTGAAGTGGCTCGGGAAGAAGGCTTCAAGGTAAAAGTTTCCGAAATTCACGGAATGAGTCAGCGGGGAGGCAGTGTTTTTGGAATGGTTAGGGTGGGCAGAGAAGTGAGCTCTCCGGTGATTTCTTTAGGGGAAGTTGATTTACTTTTAGCTCTGGAAAAGTTAGAAGGTTTGCGCTGGATTGAATACTTGAAGCCTCAGGGGAAAGTAGTTTTAAACTCTAAAGAAATCCTTCCTCTTCCGGTTATTCTTGGTTACCAAACCTATCCCACAGTGGAAGAGATTTTAAGTTCAATGGGAGTGGATTATTATCTGGTTGAGGCTGAGAAACTGGCTGAAAAAGCGGGGACTCTAAAAGCGGCTAACTTGGCTTTAATTGGTTATGCTTCCCGTTTCCTACCGTTTGAAGTTGAGACTTTTGAGAAAGTAATTCGTCAGCAGGTTAAAGAAAGGTTTATCGAAGCAAACTTAAAGGCTTTTGCTCTGGGAAGAGATTATGAAAAGGTATCTTAGGACTATTTTTAGAAAAAAGACTTGCCGATTGGCTAAAAGAAAAGACTTTTATTCCAAATTGGAGTATAAAATTCCTTTTAGTCTTGATTTTAAAGAGAAAAAAATTAAATATTATTTTAAGCCGAGCAATTTTAAGTTTGGTTCGGCATTTTGAAGTTTTAATTTTAAGAAAAGGGGGTGAGAACAAAGAGAAAAAATTTCCGTCTCATTCATTTGTTTTGCTGGAAATTTTCAAAGAAAGGGGGATTGCGATGAAGAGATTAGTTGGTTTGTTCTTGGTAATGACGCTTTCCTTGCTGGTTTTTGGCTGCGCTAAAAAAGAAGCTGAAAAAGCAGAGAAAAAGGAGCCTTTAAAGATTGGGGCAGTTTTATCGGTAACCGGTCCGGCCGCTCCTCTTGGCGAACCTGAAAAGAAGACTTTGCTGATGATGGTGGAGAAAATTAATCAGGCCGGGGGAGTGAATGGAAGGAAGTTGGAAGTGATAATCGAGGACGATGAGACCGATCCAGCCAAAGCGGTAGCCGCTATTAACAAACTGATTGATCAGGAAAAGCTAGTGGCAGTAATTGGCGGTAGCACTACTCCAAGCACTCTGGCTATGAAGGAAATTGCTTCCAAGAAAAAGATTCCTTTGGTTGCTTGTGCCGCGGGGAACGCCATCATTGCCAGCAACTTTGAGTGGGTTTTTATTACCCCTCAGTCCAATGCCATTGTTGTGCCTAAAGTTTTATCATACCTTAAGGAAAAGCTGAGAGTAACCGACGTTGCTTTTCTTCACGACTCTGATGCTTTTGGCCAGGATGGGCTGGATGTTTTCCAAAAAGAAGCCGGAAAGTACGGTGTTAAGCTCGTAGCAGTGGAGAAATATGAAAAAACTCAAACCGACTTAACTTCTCAAATAAATAAACTTAAGGCTTCTAAGGCTCAAGCTTTGGTAGTTTGGGGAACAAATCCTGGACCGGCCATTGCTCGGAAGAATATGGTCCAGCTTGGTTGGAAAGTTCCCTATGTTGGTAGTCACGGAATTGCTAATATGAAGTTTATTGAACTAGCTGGTAAGGATGCTGATGGGGTGGTTTTCCCGGCTGGAAAAGTCCTTATTCCTGAATCTATTGCTGCCGATAGTCCTCAGAAGAAGGTAGTAGATGAATTTTTAGCTGACTATAAAGCGAAGTACAACGAAGCTCCTAACACTTTTGCTGGTCACGCTTATGATGCTTTAAACTTGATTGTGGAGGCAGTTAAGAAAGCTGGGTCTACCGAGTCAGCTGAAATTCGTCAGGCTCTGGAACAACTGGTAAACGTTCCAGGAATTGGTGGAGTTTTCACCTACACTGCCAACGACCACGCTGGGCTTAAAGTGGATGACCTGATTATGATTAAAATTGAAGGCGGGAAATGGCAGTTAGCTGAGTAGGAAAGGAGGGGCGGCATTAGCCGCCCCTTTTTAAAGTTTAAAAAATTTCGCTTAAGATGACTGAGTTTTTCCAGTATTTAATAGCCGGAATTACCGCCGGGTCTGTTTATTCTCTAGTAGCTCTGGGCTTTACTCTAATTTTTAATGCCACTGGAGCAATAAACTTTGCCCAGGGTGAGCTGGTAGTTTTTGGAGCTTTGATGGCTCATACTTTTTACTACCAGTTTCATCTGCCCCTTTTTTTATCCTCGCTTCTGGCAATTTTATTCTCTGGACTTTTAGGTTTTCTTCTGGAAAAATTAGTTGTCAGTCCCTTAAGAAATGCGGCCCCGTTGAGCTTGATTATAGCTACCATTGGGGCTTCTCTTTTCCTTCGAGCCACGGCTATGCTTATCTGGGGTAAAGAATCCCTTCCCTATCCTCATTTTTTCGGAGAGGAACCGGTGGTTTTTTATGGATTAAGAATTATACCCCAGACTTTTTGGAATCTCTTTTCGTCCATTGTTTTATTTGCTCTCCTTGCTTTGTTTTTTAAGTATACTTTGACGGGGAAATCTGTGCGAGCGGCTTCTTTAAATCGGGAAGCGGCTTTACTGATGGGAGTCAATCCAGCTAAAACAGTTGAGCTTTCTTTTTTCCTTGCCTCTCTTTTTGCTGGTCTGGCTGGTGTTTCAATTGCTCCTGTAGCTATGTTAGGGTATAGTTCAGGGGCGATTTTAGGCTTGAAAGGATTTGCCAGCGCTATCCTGGGGGGACTGGAAAATCCCTTAGGAGCTTTGGCAGGAGGGCTGTGTCTGGGTATTCTGGAGTCCTTAGGGGCAGCCTATGTTTCTTCTGGCTTTAAAGATGCGATTGCTTTGATTTTGCTTTTGTTAGTTCTCTCTTTCAAACCAGGAGGAATCTTTGGCAAAAGAACTTAACCCCAAACTTAAGCACAAAATAAGGCGAAACCTTTTTTCTATTGCTTTTTTCTTTCTGCTGGCTTTTTCCCCTGTCTTCATTTCCAGTGATTTTTATTTAACTGTCCTCATTTACCTTGGTATTAACATTATTCTGGTTACCGGTCTTATCTTATTGATGGGCTATGCCGGACAAATTTCTCTGGGACACGCTGCCCTTTACGGGGTTGGAGCTTATACTTCCGCCTACCTTTCTACCCGTTTAAATTTATCTTTCTGGCTGGCTTTGCCTTTAGCTGGTCTTTCCGCCGCTCTCATCGCTTTTTTCTTGGGCTTGCCTTCCTTGAGATTAAAAGGGCATTACTTGGCTATGGCTACCCTAGGTTTTGGAGAAATAGCCTATATTTTTTTTAACGAAGCCGCTGGAATCACTGGGGGTGTAAATGGTTTTATTGGCATACCTTCCCCGTCCCTTTTCTTTCTCGATTTTTCATCACCCCGGGTTTATTACGAGCTGGTCTTATTTCTCGTTTTTCTTTCCTTGATTTTAGCTAAGTTTATAGTTCGCGGTCATCAGGGGCGTTCCTTAAGAGCTCTTCATGCCGGGGAAGTTGCAGCCGAGTCCGTCGGGATTAACACCGCCTTAAACAAGCTTTTTATTTTTTCTTTGAGCGGCTTTTTAGCTGGATTAGCTGGCTCTCTTTACGCGCATTACACTTGCTTTATAAGCCCTTCTTCTTTTTCTTTAAGCTTTTCAATTCTTCTGGTGGCAATGGCAGTGGTCGGGGGGTTGAAATACTTAAGCGGGGGGGTTCTGGGGGCTTTGTTTCTTACCATTCTTTCTGAGTTTTTCCGAGCCTATCAGGATTACAGCCTGGTTTTACTTGGCTTGACTTTAATAATGGTAGTAGTTTATTTTCCGGATGGGCTTTCTTTTCTTTTTAATCAGTTTTTGAATAAATCGGGAGGGAAAGATAAAAAATGCCGCTACTTCGAGTGGAGAAGCTAAGTAAGAGCTTTGGTGGTTTACAAGCTTTGAAAGGCGTCTCCTTTATAGTTGCTCGGGAACAGATTAAGGCAATCATCGGGCCTAACGGAGCCGGTAAAACTACTCTTTTTAATGTTTTAACCGGCGTTTTGAAACCCACCAGTGGTGAGGCCTTTTTTCGGGATCGCAAAATCACCGGCTTGAAAACTCACCAGATTGTGAGACTCGGTATCGCTCGGACCTTTCAGACACCTTTGCTTTTTGAGGAGTTAACGGTTCTGGAAAATGTGATGCTGGCAGCCGGCTTTCCTCTGGGAAGTTCCAGACTTCCTTTTTTCTCTTTTTCGGCTGATTCAGAGGGTAATTTGCGGGAAGAGAGCCTGGAAATCCTGGGGTTTGTTAAACTGAAACCAAAAGCAGACTTGCTCGCGGGTCTGCTTTCGGCGGGGGAAAGAAGGCTTCTGGAGATAGCCAGGGCTTTAGCTTTGAAGCCAGTCTTGATTATGCTTGATGAACCAGCAGCCGGATTAAATCCGGCCGAAAGAGAAAATTTAAAAGAGCTTATCAAAGAGATTAGAAACCAAGGTTTAACTGTCTTGCTGGTGGAACACGATATGGGGCTGGTTATGGAAGTTTCTGATGAAGTCCTGGTTCTGGATGAAGGAGAAAAGATTGCTGAGGGTCCTCCCCTGCTTATTCAAGAAGATGACCTGGTTGTTGAGGCTTATCTTGGCGGAGAGTTAGATGCTTAGAGTTGAGAATCTCTTTTCTTTTTACGGGGAACTTGTAGTTTTACAGGAGGTTTCTTTTGAAGTGAAAGAAGGAGAATTAGTGGCAATAATTGGCCCTAACGGGGCTGGTAAAACTACGGCTTTGAAGTCGTTGATGGGATTGGTAAAAAAGAAAGGTCAAGTTTTTTTAGACGGAGAGGATATTTCTTCCCTCCCTCCTTATGAAATAGTAAAGAAGGGATTAATTCTGGTTCCTGAGGGCAGGCAAATCTTTCCTTACTTAACAGTTAAAGAAAACCTGGATTTAGGAGCCTTTACCCTTTTGCGGGCAAAAAGAAGGAGAGAATATCAGGAAAACCTGGATTTTGTTTTCAGTCTTTTTCCTCTTCTTAAAGAGAGGATAAACCAGCCTGCTCAAACAATGAGCGGAGGTGAGCAACAGATGCTGGCTATTGGTCGGGCTTTAATGGCTTCTCCCCGGGTGCTTCTTCTGGATGAGCCTTCAATGGGTCTAGCCCCAAAAGTAATAAGGGATATTTTTCGAGTTTTAAAAAGAATTAAAGAGATGGGAAAAACAATTTTAATAGTTGAGCAAAACGCTCGGCTGGTACTGGCTTTAGCTGATAGAGGCTATCTTTTTCAAGCCGGAAGAGTTGTCTTGAGCGGCTCGGGTAGTTTTTTAAAAGACAACGAGCTCGTTAAAAAAGCTTATTTTGGAAAGGAGGTAAGCAGGTGGAAAGTTTAATTTGGAATCCGGAGTATGAGTGTCTGCCCAGAGAAGAACTAAGAGAATTGCAGAAAAAGAGACTTCAATGGAGTTTAAAATGGGCTTACGAGCGTGTTCCTTTTTATCGTAGACGCTTTGATGAGCTAAAAATTAGGCCCGAAGATATAAAGGATTTTGAGGATTTAAAGTTGCTTCCTTTTACCACTAAAGACGACTTGAGAGAAAACTACCCTTACGGCTTGTTTGCCCTCAATATGGAAGAGATAGTAAGGATTCACGGCTCTTCAGGAACAACTGGTAAACCGGTAGTGGTTGGTTATTCCCGGGGTGATTTAAGCACCTGGTCAGAACTCGTGGCTCGAATTGCTACCGCTGGCGGAGTTCAACCTGAAGACATTTGTCAGATAGCTTTTGGTTACGGGCTCTTTACTGGTGGCTTTGGTCTTCACCAGGGACTGGAAAGGATAGGGGCGACAGTCATACCGGCTTCAGCCGGGATGACGGAAAGGCAGGTTCAGATAATGGTTGATTTTAAAACCACTGTTCTGGTCTGTACTCCTTCCTATGCTCTTCACATCGCCGAGGTTGGTGAACAGATGGGAGTGGACTTCAGAAAGCTTCCCCTCCGGGTAGGACTTTTTGGAGCCGAGCCCTGGTCAGAAAATATGAGAGCGGAAATTGAAAAAAGATTGGGAATAGTAGCCACTGACAACTATGGTCTGACTGAGGTAATTGGTCCCGGAGTAGCCGGAGAGTGTTTACATAAACAGGGCCTTCATATAAACGAGGACCATTTTTTAGTTGAAGTGGTTGACCCGGAAAGCGGCGAACCTTTACCTCCGGGAGAGGTTGGGGAGCTGGTTTTCACCTCTCTTACCAAAGAAGCTTTTCCCATTATTCGTTTCCGAACTCGCGATCTCTCGGTTATCACTGAAGAGGCTTGCCCCTGCGGCCGGACTTTAGCCCGAATGAGTCGGGTTAAAGGGCGAACGGACGATATGCTGATAATCCGCGGGGTCAATGTTTTTCCTTCTCAAATTGAGCAGGTTTTAATTGAAGTGGAAGGGGTTGAGCCCCACTATCAGATAATTGTGGAAAGGGAAGGAGCTCTGGACAGCCTGGAAATTCAGGTTGAAGTTTCTGAGGAGGTTTTTCCGGATGCTATGAGAAAACTTGTGGAGTTAGAAAAAAACATTGAAAAGAAGCTGGAACAGGTTCTGGGCTTGCGAGCCAGGGTAAAGCTGGTAGAACCGAGAACTATCGAAAGAACAGCTGGAAAAGCTAAGAGAGTAATTGATAAGAGGGTTCTTTAGCTAAAAGCAATTAAAAAGACTTTATTTATCACTTTTTAAAAAAATTGAAGAAATCAAGTTTTAATAAACTGTCTTTCCCGTTTGTAGACAAAATAAAAAATTTGTAATAGGCTATTGAAGAAAAAAGGGGGAATATAAAGTGATCTGGGATGAAAGAGCTGAGAAAATGCCCCGCCCTGAACTGGAAGAACTCCAGCTCGAGAGGCTCAATTCTTTACTCAAAAAAGCCTACGAGCGCCAGAGCTTTTATCGGAAAAAGTTTGACGAAGCTGGGTTAAAGCCGGAAGTTAAAAGCCTTAAAGGCTTAAGAAACTTTCCTTTTACTGAAAAGGATGACCTTCGTTCCCATTATCCCTATAATTTCTTTGCTGTTCCCTTAAGTGAAGTGGTCAGAGTTCACGCTTCTTCGGGGACAACTGGTCAGATTACTGTGGTTGGTTACACCAGAAATGACATTGATTTATGGTCTGAACTTATGGCTCGGACTCTGGCTTCTTGCAACGCAACAGCTGAGGATATTGTTCAAAATGCTTACGGTTATGGTTTGTTCACCGGCGGCCTGGGTTTCCACTATGGAGCTGAAAGGCTGGGGGCGACGGTCATTCCCATTTCCGGTGGTAACACTAAAAGACAGGTTATGATAATGAAAGATTTCGGCACCACAGTTTTGACCTGCACTCCTTCCTATGCTCTTCATTTGGGTGAGGTAGCTGAGGAGTTGGGCTATGACCCCGCTGACGATTTTCATTTAAAGTCGGGGGTTTTTGGAGCCGAGCCCTGGTCTGAACAGATGAGAAGAGAAATTGAAGAAAAGCTGGGCCTAGAAGCTTTTGACCTCTATGGTTTAAGTGAGATTATTGGACCGGGAGTTTCTACTGAGTGCCAGTATCATAATGGCTTGCATCTTTATGAAGACCACTTTTTGCCAGAGATTATTAATCCGGAAACTGGGGAGGTTCTGGGACCAGGAGAAGTTGGTGAACTGGTGATAACCACCCTGACTAAGGAAGCCACTCCTTTAGTTCGTTATCGTACCCGGGACATCACTTCTTTAAACTATGAACCTTGCCCCTGTGGCCGAACCCTGGTGCGAATGGAAAGGGTAAGAGGTCGCTCCGATGACATGCTGATAATCCGCGGGGTCAATGTTTTTCCTTCTCAGATTGAGCAAATTTTAATGGAAGCCAAAGAAACTGCCCCTCACTATATGATAATTGTTGACCGTAAGGGCGCTCTGGACTCTCTGGAAATCTGGGTTGAGGTTAACGAAGAGATTTTTTCTGACGAGGTTAAGAACCTTGAGAAAGTAGAAAAAAGCCTGGAAGATGAAATCCGCTCCCAGTTGGGGGTTACTACCAAAGTTAAACTGGTGGAGCCACGAAGCATTCAGAGAAGCGAAGGGAAAGCCAAGCGAGTTTTTGACCGCCGCGAAATTTAAAAAGGAGGTAGAAATGAAGCAAATCTCGGTTTTTTTAGAAAATAAAGAAGGCCGACTTTTTGAGGTTTGCGATTTATTGGGGAAAAACAATCTTAATATTCGAGCTCTTTCCGTTGCCGATACAGCTGATTTTGGGATTGTTCGAATGATTGTTGAAGATCACGGTCGCGCCTACCAGGCACTTAAAGAAGCAGGCTTTACAGTTGCTCTAACCGAGGTAATCGCTGTTGAAGTTCCTGATGAGCCTGGAGGTTTAGCTCGGGTTCTTGAAGTTTTGAAAGACGCAAAGATCAATGTCGAGTACCTTTATTGCTTTGTTGGGCGAAGCTCAAATCGAGCAATTGATATTATGAGAGTGGAAAAGATTGAGGAAGCAACCCGAATTTTAGTAGAAAAGGGCTTTAATCTGCTTACTGATAAGGATATCTCCTCTATTTAATTTTTCTTAGCAGCCTTTCAGTGATATAATTAAGCTGATTTTAGTTTATTTGAGGTGGAAAGTTGCCTTCGAAAAAGATTTATCAGCAGTTTATAAGAAAAACAGCGGCGGAGGGCAAATCTATTGTTGCCTGGGATGCCAGCCGTCGTTACGAAGGGGTTTTTAAGCAGTTTGACCCAACCGGTGAGTTTGTCGTTTTGACCAATGTCTGGGTAAGTGAAGGTCAGGAAACCATTTTCGTTTCGGAAATGCTTTTACCCCTGGAAAGTTTGACCATTGTTTCAGCCGGTCTTCCCATAGAGAGTTTTGAAGAGGAAACTTATGAAGAGTTTGGTTCGGTTTACCCGATTGAAGCCCAGCCGGAAACAGAACCTTCTTTTCCTCAGTCACCAGCCACGGCTGGGGATGTAGCTTTAAACCTTTCAGAGGCCCAGAAAGCGGAAGAACCGTTAAAATCAACTGAAAAACCAGAGGAGAGCCCTTCGGAAACTGCTCCTTTTCCGGAGCCCACCGTTTCAAAACTTATAAACCTGCCGACGGCGACCCCTCCTTCAACCGCTACCGAAGCTCAGCCTGCTCAAACCCCTTCACCCTCTTCTCAACCTTCCTCAACGGCGGCTGTTTCAACAGCCGGAACCGAAATTTCGGTTTCCGCGGCTCCGGCCGGGAAAGAAGCTTTTGAAAAGTCAGCCGTCGCTTCAGCTTCTTTGGAAACTCCGAAGACAGGGGAAAAGAAAGAGGAGAAAGAACCTCTGGAAGAAAAGACTGCCCCTATTCAAAAAGTGAAAGCTGGCTTTGGAAAAGTTCCCGGTTTTTTCCAGAAGATTTTCTCAAGAAAGCCTCGGGAGGAATACACTCAGGATGTGGCTCGCAAAATACCGCCCACCCCGGCTTACCAAGCTTCCCGCTCTCGAAGAGCAGTTCCCCCGATGCCCTCTCGCCCGGTTGCTCCGGTTACTCCGCCGCCTACTGCTCACCCCCAGGTAATTCAGCGCCGTTCAGCTCAGGTCTCTGCTTCTTCCTTTTTTACCCAACCAGTTCCTGCTCAGGCTACCATTCCCAAACAAAAAGTAGACCTTGGCACTTTGATTCTGGACATTTTAATTGGCATTCTAACCCTGGTGGTTATTGCCATAGTGGCCATGGGGTTTCTAGGAATAAAAATACCTTCTCTTCCTTTTTAACCTTTTATTTAGCTTTAAACTCGCTTAGCCTTGAAAAATATCCGCTTATCGATTAGTAATTGAAAAAAAGCAGGGAAGTTTTTAAATTTTGAGGAGGTGTTTGGTATGGAAAAGGTAAAAATTGCTTTAATTGGGGCGGGGAGGACGGGCACTCCTTTGCTTAAGGAGTTACTAAAATATCCTTATGTTGAGGTTGTCGGGGTTGCCGATTTAAATTTAGAGGCTGAGGGAGTAAAGTTAGCTCGAGAAAAAGGCATTTACACAACCGCTGACCCGATGGAGCTGGTCAAGAAGGGAGAAGAGATAGATATTTTAATTGAGGTTAGCGGTGACAAGGGATTAAAAAGGAGGATTAAGGACTACTTTGAAGAAATTGGCAATAAGAAGACTATCATAATGCATGATTTGGTTGCTCGTTTGCTGATAACTGTTTGCACCGGTCAGCAGGAGCTTGTTCCCAGCTTCCATCCAGAGGATGTGGGGATTGGAGATTGAAGGGGGGCAATTGATAAAAGAAAAAGCGGCGGAAATAAAGAAAACAGAGGCTAAAGCCCGCCAGATAGTTCAGCAGGCTGTCAAATGGCGAGAAGAACTTCTGGCTCAACTGAAAAAAGAAAAAGAAGAAGTTTTTAATCGGGCTCGGGAAGAAGCTGCTCGGGAAGTTGAGGAGTACACCAGGGAAGTTCAATCCCGACTGACCCGGGAAATTTCCCAGATGGAGAAAAAAGAGAAGAGCGAAGAAAAAAAGCTAAGAGAAGCAGCCTCTAAAAACTTCAATCAAGCAGTCAAGGAAGTTCTGGAGCTTTTTCTTAAAAGCTATGGCAATTGAAAGAGTAAAGAAAATTAGTTTAATAGTTCCCAAAAGCGAGAAAGAGAAGTTGCTTACTCGTCTTCAACGCCAGGGCTTTTTTCACCTGGAGCAGGTTTCTCTGGAGGAGGAAAGATTAGCGGAAGAAGAGGGGGGAGAAAGTGAGACTTCCCTTCGCGAGGAGTTAAGCCAGGTTCACTTTTGCCTTCGTTTTCTTAGTTCCTTTACCCCGCCGAAAGGTTTTATCCAGAGTTTTTTTAAGCCTCGCCTTAAAGTCAGCAAGAGAAGGATTGAGTCAATGGAGAAACAAAAATTCTCTTATTTTTATGAAGATTGCGAGCGACTGGATCGCCGCCTCAGCGAAATAAATCATCGCTTAGAGGAGATAGAAAACCTTTCTTTTGAGCTTGAGCCCTGGCTTTCTTTTCCTCTTCCTTTGAATGGATACCTGAGCTCAAGCGTAGGTTTTTTTCTGCTCGCTCTTTCTCCGGTTGTCCTTAAGCGTCTGGAAGAGGAAATAGAGGAAGAAGACCTGATCTGGCTGGAGGTGGTGGCTAAAAGCGAGAAAAAGTTTTTTGCCGTTCTTTTCTTTCATAACCTTAAAAAAGATGAGCTGGAGAAGATTCTGGCTAAACTGGAGATAGAGAAGGTAGTTTTTCCTACTGATTTGACCCCCTCTAAATGGCTGAAAAAACTTTTAGCTGAAAAACAAAGGCTTCTTAAAGAAAAGAAAAAGCTGGAAGATAAAGCTCAAAAATATTTAAAGTATCTTACAATACTTCGCTTAAAAGAGAGCTATCTTAAAGCCCGGCTTTCTTGCGTTCAAGCAAGAAGCAAAATGGTGGCTACTGAAAGGGTAGTTTTTCTTGAGGGCTGGGTAAAGGAGACGGACCTTAAAAAGCTGGCCCGCCTTTTACACTCCACCCATTCAGCTTATGAAATGATCGTGTCCGACCCTTCACCAGCTGACAATCCGCCGGTTATCTTAAAGAACAAACCCTTCTTTAAACCTTTTGAAATTCTGGTTGAGCTTTACGGTCTTCCCAGCTACTGGGAGATAGACCCGACGCCTTTTTTGGCCTTTACTTTTCTCCTTTTCTTTGGTTTAGCCATTGGTGACGCTGGTTACGCCATCCTTCTTTTTTTTCTGGTCAACCTTCTTTCCTTAAAACTGCCTTTTTCTGAGAAAAGCCGCCAGTTTTTAAAGATCTTTTCTTACGGTTCTCTACCAGCTTTTCTGGTTGGAGTTTTAACTGGCAGCTGGTTTGGCTTGCCAGTTCAGTCTCTTCCTCCCTTTTTGCGTCAGATGATGATTCTTGACCCTTTAAAAGGTTCCGGACCAGTAGTTTTTCTGGTTTTTACTTTAATTTTAGGCTTTTTGCATTTAATCAGCGGTCTGGTGGTTGAAGCTATTGACAATCTGAAAAAGGGGAACTGGCAGTCGGCTTTACTTGACCAACTGGGAACAGCGCTTTTCCTGGTGGGTGCTTTTCTCTACATCGTGGTCTTCTTTAAGAGTGTTGGAGGGAGGATTCCTTCCTGGAGTCCAGTAGCTAAAGCTCTTTTGCTGGCCGGAGCTGCTATCATTGTTATCTTTGCCAATCGGGAAAGCAAAAGTTGGTTGGGAAGAATTGGTGGTGGGCTTTATTCCCTCTACGGAATGAGTGGCTACCTTGGAGATACCATTTCTTATTCTCGTTTAATGGCTCTGGGGCTGGCTACTGTTTTAATTGGTTTTTCCTTTAACCTGATTATTCAGCCTCTCTGGGGATATGGCTGGCTGGGAGCACTGGTAGCTCTTCCCATTTTTCTTGCTCTTCACTTAGCCAACCTGGCTATTAATTTGATTGGGGCTTTTGTTCACCCTCTTCGTTTGCACTATGTTGAGTTCTTCAAACAGTTTTATGAAAATGGCGGGAAGAAGTTTGAACCTCTTTCGCTGGAAAGCGAGGGAGTGATATTAGAAAAATAAATAAATCTGGAGGTGAAGAATGGAGACTTTTTTAGGGTTGCAAGGAGTGCACTGGGTATTTTTAGGGGCCTGTTTGGCGGCTATTGGAGGAGGGATGGGTTCGGCGATGGGCATCACTTATGCTGCTCAAGTAGCAGCTGGCGTTATGGCTGAGGACCCGGACAAGTTTGGCAATCTTATTGTGATTGTCGCCCTTCCGGGAACTCAAGGAATTTACGGTTTTATTACCGCCATCCTTTCTCTGATTTTGTTTGGGCTTCTGGGAGGGAAAGCGGGAGCTCAAGTAGCTGCAATCAGTGGTTTCAAAGCTTTTCTTGCCTGCCTTCCGGTGGCTTTTGTTTGTTTTATGAGTGCTATTTATCAAGGTTTAACTTCGGTTGCCGCTGCCGGGGTGGTGGCTAAGAAGCCTGAAGCTACAGGTAAAGCTATCGTTCTTCCAGCAATGGTCGAAACTTACGCTGTCCTTTCTCTGATTGTTTCTATTTTCTTGCTCCTGGCGGCAAAATAGGTTTACCAGAGGAGGTTTTAGTTGCAGGCCATAATTGAAAAGATTCTTTCCGACGCTAAAGAAGAAGCCAGATTGATAAAGGAAGAGGCGAAAAAAGCACGGAAGAAGATTCTAGTTGAAACCAGAAAAGAAGCTGAAGAGCTAAAGCAAAACCTGGTTGAAAAGGGAAAAAAAGAAGT
Organism: Candidatus Geothermocultoraceae bacterium; assembly: GCA_036796755.1. GTDB lineage: Bacteria > Actinomycetota > Aquicultoria > SKW223 > CALKMS01 > CALKMS01. The sequence goes on from DAIRCJ010000021.1 coordinate 17,907, forward strand.
TGAACGCCAAGCGGAAGGCTTGATTAGAGAGAAAAAAATAGAACTCAAGAAAAAAAAGCTTGAGTTTAAAAGGGAAAAGCTGGAAGAAGTTTATCGGGCGGCTTTAAAAAAACTGCTTGAGCTGAAAAAGAAGGAAAAAGAGAAGCTTTATCAATCAATGATTTTGCGCTTGGCTAAAGGCGGAGAAGAGATTATCGTTTCAAATTCTGAGCGAAGCCTGATAGACCAGGATTTTCTGACCCGGTTAAACCGGAGTTTAAAGAAAAGTGGCCGAGAACCCTTGAAACTTTCCTTGGAAAATCGGGAGATAAAAGGGGGCTTCATTTTAAAAAAAGACAACCTGGAAGTTAATGCCAGTCTGGAAGTCCTTTTTAATAACCTGGTGGAAAGGGAAGCGAAAAAAATAACTCAAACTTTGTTTGGTGAGGAGAAAAAGTGAGCGACTTAATAACCTATGGTTTTGTAGCTGGCAGGGTGAAATGCCTGGAAAGCAAGTATTTATCGGGTGACGATTTAGAGCGCCTTCTGGGAGCGGAAAACCTGGAAGAAATCAGGAGTGTTTTAGCCGACACTTTTTATTCTTTCCTGATAGAGATAAACCTGGCGGAAGAAAAAGAAGTCAAACAAAGGCTGGAGTTATTCCTTTCCAATCATTTTAAAGACCTTACTTTTAACCTAACTGACCGAAGAGTTTACCAGGCTTTACTTTCTTTATTTGATTTACAAAACTTCAAAATTCTTTTTAGAGAACATTTTTTTGGCTTTCCCGCTCTTCGCCTTTCTCCCCTTTCCTCTTACCCCTTAGAAGAAATGAAAAAAATTGTTTCTGGCGAGAAAAAAGTTCAGCCTTTCTCAAGCTGGGTAGCGGAAGCAGAAAAAATAAAGCAAAAGCAGCTCCTTGATTCCTGGCTGGAAAAAGTTTTTTTGCTGGAAAAACTAAAATTAGTTAAGAGTTTGAACTCCGAAATTTTAAAGCAGTGGGTCAAAGAGGAAATCAAACTATTAAATCTGAAAACTATCTGGCGTTTTAAGTATTATCAGCCTTCGGACTTTTCCGAAGCTGAAAGCTGGCTGGTTTTAACTGCTTCTCAGGAGAAAAGTTATTATTTATCTCTCCTTGATTTAAGCTCTGAAGATTTCCTTTTACTGGTAAAAAAGGAAGTGGGAACCGAAGTTCAAGATGAATTAGACTTAGAAAGCGCCTTTTCCGTTAAGTTTAAGGAGTATTTTGAAAAGGCATCTTTAAAAGTGGCGGACCCGGCTTTAATTTATTTTTACCTTGACCGAAGGGTGAAAGAGGCTGAGCTGATTGAGATGGCGATATTTAGCCGCTTGAGAAACTGGAGTCGGGAGTTTTCCCAAAAGGTGATGAGAAGCTATGTTTAAGATGGTTTTTTTAGGCGAGGAGATAGAAAGCTTCCCCTTTAAAGTTTTTGGGGCTGATTTCTACGACGCTCGCTCAGGCCTACCTGATCTTAACTGGAAGGAAGTAAATCTTTTGCTGGTTAACGAGCAAATTTACGCCCACTGGGAGGAGGAAGTGGAAAGACTGCTTAAACGCTTTTCTAATTTGAACATTTTGATTTTGCCCAGCAGCCGTCGCAAGCTTGGTCTTACGGGCGAACGGCTGCAAAGTTTGTTAGAAAAAATAGCCGGTTCTCAACTTCTTAAGAGGGGGTCATAATGGAAGTTGGCAAGATTGTCAGAATTTCTGGTCCTTTGGTAGTAGCTGAAGGCTTAACCAATGCTCAGATGTATGAAGTTGTACGGGTAGGCGAAGCCCGACTTCTGGGGGAAATCATTGAAATAAAAAAAGGACTGGCTTCAATTCAAGTTTATGAAGAAACAACTGGTCTTGGCCTAGAGGAACCGGTTCTTGCCACTGGCGCGCCTTTGAGCGTTGAGCTAGGTCCGGGCTTGATTTCCTCTATTTTCGATGGAATTCAGCGACCTCTTGATGCTTTGAAAGAAAAAGAAGGGGATTTCGTTACCCGGGGGGTTGAAGTGCCCGCTCTTTCCCGCAGCCGAAAGTGGGATTTCAAGCCCTTGCGAAAAAAGGGGGACGAAGTTGTGGCGGG
>DAIRCJ010000022.1:0-19529 GCA_036796755.1 Candidatus Geothermocultoraceae bacterium
CGCTTACTTGCCTCTTTTTAAAGCCACCGGCCTGTAGAAGCAACTTCTTTTATCCCGTAAGGTTTAAGCATTCGAATTATGGCTTCAATTTTGTCCTCGGTGCCCGTTGCCTCTATTATCAAAGTATTCCTTTCCACATCTACGATTTTTGCCCGAAAAATATCCACAATTTCCAGAATTTGAGCCCGGTTTTCTGGCGGAGCGTTTACTTTAATCAGGGTCAGTTCTCTTATAACTGCCTCTTTTTCGTTTAAATCAACTACCTTGACCACATTGACCAGCTTATATAGCTGCTTGGTGACCTGCTCTAAAGGCTTGTCTTCAAGGTCAACCACAATGGTCATCCGGGAGTATTTATAATCTTCCGTTGGAGCCACCGCCAAACTTTCAATATTAAAACCGCGGCGACGGAAAAGCCCAGCAATGCGGGCTAAAACACCAGGTTTATTTTCAACCAGAACTGATAAAGTGTGCTTCATTTTTTCTCGCCCTCAACAATTATTTCATCTAAAGCACAACCGGCCGGAACCATGGGAAAAACATTTTCTTCCTGATTAACCCGCACATCCACAATGGCAGCTTTCAGGCTATTAAAGGCTTTCTTTAAAGTGGGCTCAAGGTCACTTTTTCTTTCTACCAGATAACCTTCCAGGTCGTAGGCTTCGGCTAACTTAACAAAGTCGGGCGTTCCTTCAGCCAGAAAAACTGCCATATATTTCTTTTTGTAAAAAAGCTCCTGCCACTGGCGAACCATTCCCAGATACCCATTGTTTAAAATAACCACTTTCACCGGCAACGAATAAGCCTTAACTGTCGCCAGGTCTTGTAAAACCATCTGAAAACTTCCGTCGCCATCTATGGTCACCACCAGGCATTCCGGACAAGCAACCTGAGCTCCAATAGCAGCCGGGAATCCGTAGCCCATTGTGCCCAGACCACCAGAGGTAAGGAAACGGCGAGGTTTCTCCGCTTTATAATACTGAGCCGCCCACATCTGGTTCTGACCCACGCCGGTAGTAATTATAGTCTCCCGATTGCGAGTTAATTTAGAAATAGTTTCCACCACGTATTGAGGTCTCAAAAGATTGTCCTGAGGATACTTTAAGGGGTATTTTTTTCTCCACTCAGCAATTTTTTTTTGCCAGGCTTTATAAGAGGGTTTGCCCACCTCTTTTATTTTAATTTTTAAGACTTCCAGAATCTGCCTCAAGACTATTCGGGCATCTCCAACAATCGGAACATCAACGGGAACATTTTTGCCTATTTCTGCCGGGTCGATATCGATGTGGACAACTTTAGCCAGAGGAGCGAACTTATCCAGCCTGCCGGTGGCTCGATCGTCAAAGCGAACCCCGGCAGCAAAAATTAAATCGCAGTTCTGGATGGCGTGGTTTGCAGTGCAGGTGCCATGCATACCAATCATTCCCAGATTAAGCGGATGAGAGTCAGGGAAAGCTCCTTTGCCCATCAGAGTGTAAATTACCGGTAGCTCCAGCAATTCGGCAATTTCTTTAACTTCCTCGCTGGCTTCAGACAAAATAATACCCCCACCAATAAAGAAAACTGGCCTTTCAGCTTTGAGCAAAAGATTAACCCCTTCTTTAATCTGTCTTGCATGCCCTCGATAAGTAGGTTTGTAGCCAGGTAAATCAATGTTTTCAGGGTGATAATAGGTCATAATTTGCTGGCTTACATCGCGCGGTATATCGATTAAAACCGGACCCGGCCGGCCGCTTCGAGCAATGTAGAAAGCCTCTTTAACTACTTGAGGAATTTGAGTAGCATCAGTAATCAAATAGCTATGCTTAACAATTGGAAGGGTGGCGCCGGTAGTATCGGCTTCTTGAAAGGCATCAGTACCGATAACCGCCCGGGGCACCTGCCCGGTTATAGCGACAATTGGAATAGAATCCATATAGGCATTGGCAATGCCGGTAACCAGATTGGTAGCTCCGGGACCGGAAGTAGCCATACAAACCCCAACCTTACCAGTTGCCCGAGCATAACCATCAGCAGCGTGGGCAGCAACCTGCTCATGGCGGGTTAAGTAATGAGTGATTTTTCTGGAATTAGCCAGGGCATCATAAATAGGCAAAGTTGCTCCGCCGGGAACACCGAAAATAACCTCTACCTCTTCTTTTTCTAAAGAACGAATTAAAGCTTCAGCTCCAGTAACCTTCATTTTCTTTTAAACTTCACCCCTCTTTATAACTGCACCATCCGAAGCCGAACTCACCAGCCTGGCATAGAGAGCCAGATAACCACTTTTTACCTTTAATGGCGGAGGGGAAAACCGAGACTTTCTTTTTTGCAGTTCTTCTTCGTCAACCAAAAGCTGAAGTCGCCGACCGGGAATGTCAATCTCAATTTTATCTCCTTCCTCAATTAAGGCAATAGGCCCGCCTTCCTGAGCTTCCGGCGAAACATGCCCGATAGCTGCTCCTCGGGTACCACCGGAGAAGCGACCATCAGTTATTAACGCAACTTCTTTATCCAGACCCATTCCAGCCAGAGCAGAAGTCGGAGTTAACATCTCCCTCATCCCCGGACCGCCTTTCGGGCCCTCATACCTGATAACTACCACATCACCAGGTCGGATCTTTCCGCCAAGAATGGCTTCGGTGGCTTCTTCTTCAGAATTGAAAACTCGAGCTGGGCCAATGTGTTTAAGCATCTCCGGAGCCACCGCTGACTCTTTTACTATGGCTCCCTGAGGAGCCAGATTACCCCAGAGAACAGAAAGCCCGCCATGCAGTAAGTAAGGGTTGTCAATCTTTCTGATCACTTTTCCATCGGCTTCCTTAGCCCCTTTTAAGTTTTCTCCAACCGTTTGAGCTGTTGAAGTAAGAGATGAAAGGTTAATCAGCTCTTTTTTTGACAGCTCTTTCATTACTGCTTGAACGCCGCCAGCCCGGTATAAGTCTTCCATTCGATCATCACCGGAAGGGCTGATATGGCAAAGATTGGGAGTTCGGCGGCTAATCTCGTCAACCTTGTTCAAGTCAAAAGAGACTTCAGCTTCGTAAGCCACCGCCGCCAAATGGAGAACAGTATTGGTTGAGCCACCCAGAGCCATATCAACTGAAAGGGCGTTTTCAAAAGCCTCCTCTACCAAAATTTTTCTAGCCGTTATTCCCTTTTTTAAGAGTTCCATAATTTTCTGCCCGGCTTTTTTAGCCAGCCTTATTCTTTCGGCATAAGGAGCAGGAATTGTTCCATTTCCCGGCAAAGCCAAACCTATGGCTTCCAGCAAGCAGTTCATAGTGTTAGCAGTAAAAAGGCCCGCGCAGGAGCCACAACCGGGACAGGCAATTGACTCCAGAAAAGCCAGTTCAGCCTGGCTCATTAAGCCCGCACTAACTTTTCCAACCCCCTCGAAAACTGAGATTAAATCAACCTTCTTCTCCCCATACCAGCCAGTAAGCATGGGGCCACCGCTGATAAAAATTGAGGGAAGGTCAAGGCGAGCCGCTGCCATCATCATCCCCGGTATAATCTTGTCACAGTTGGGTATAAAAACCAGAGCATCAAAGCGATGAGCTTCAACCATCAGTTCAATTGAGTCAGCTATGACCTCCCTTGAAGGCAAGGAATACTTCATTCCCGGATGGTTCATAGCTATCCCATCGCAAATTCCAATGACCGAAAATTCAAAGGGCGTGCCACCAGCCATTCTTATCCCGGCCTTAACTGCCTGTGCAATTTTGTCAAGATGAATATGGCCGGGGATTATTTCGTTGAAAGAATTGACCACGCCAACAAAAGGCTGACTTATTTCCTCATCGGTAAAACCCGCTGCTTTGAGTAAAGAGCGGTGGGGGGCTTTAGCTAAACCTTTTTTTGCTTCATCACTTCGCAAAGCTACCTCCCTGCGGAAATAAATTAAAAAATTATAGATTTAATAAAAATAGCTGTCAAACTGAGGGTTAAACTTTGAAAGCTTCAAACTATTCCCGGAAGGTAATAAATTCTTAAATCTCCCTCAATCCCCCTTAAGAATTTAAGGGGAAGGCAAAGAAAAGACCTTAAAATCTGAGAGAAGGAAAAAGACCTTCTTACTTGTAAGGGGGGTCAGGATCTGAAGTTACAAAATTAAAAAGTTGAAAATGAACCTATTTTAAAAGCTCAGAACTAATAATAAAGTCTAAACTTGATATTCAATATCTTCCAGTACCTCAAGATGTGAAAAATAATTTTTACAAGAGCTAAGTCATTTAACTATCTAACCCAAACCGGCTTTAATTTCTTTTAAGGCTCACTTTTAAAACTTTGTTTTTCTTTTTCGCTTTCCTATAGATTAAATCTAAGTCAGATTTTAAATCTCCTAATCAATAGGCTTTCGGCTAGACTTATGATGACTTATACAAAGTTTGTTAAATTTTTGACAATAATTTATAATTCTTAGGTAATTACGTAAGGGAGATTTAAATGCCATTTTGGCCGAAGTTACCGAGCTTTACTTTAAGATTTGCTCGCTTTATCGCAATTTTATTTTTTATTTCCCTGCTCCCCTTCTTTGCCAGAATGTCTTTAGTCGAAGCTAAAAATTTAATTGATTATGACGGGGATACCCATAGTGACCTTGTTTTTGTTCGCAGTTGCCCGGATAGAAAATTCGTTCTTAATTCCCTGGCTTCCCTGAAAAGATTTAACTTAATGGAAATCTACAACTCTAAAAACACCACTTTGAATTATCAGAACTCTCGCTTTTTAACTGGCAACTTTGATTCTGATTTCCTAACTGACTACGCCATTATTTACCGCTACTCTAAATCGGCAACGGGAATTTTTACTCTCTGCTCAAGCAAAAAATTTAAACCAGAAAGGGTTTTTTATTCCTCCACCTTTTCGCCTGACCAATCGACTTTTTTAGCCGGTCATTTTGACAACGACAGCTTGACCGACTTTGTGGGAATATATAACTACGGCCAATCCCAAATCGGAGTTTTTCTTTTTCTTTCTAAAAGAGGATACCAGGCTAAAAGGGTTTATTTATCGCCCAAAGGCGGCTGGAACTTTAAGCGCTCGAGATTTCTTACTGGCGACTTTAACGGCGACGGAACTGATGAGCTTTGCGCCCTTTACTTTTATTTTAATAATTCTTTGGGGGTTTTTATCTTTCAACCAGGGAGTTCCTATCGACCAGTTAAAAAATACCGCTCGGGCCCAAACCTCTGGGACTTTAACCAGGTGAGATTTCTGGTCGGCGACTTTTATGGCAACCGTTCAGAAGAGATAGTCGCTTTTAAAAAAGAGAAAAAAGTCGGTGTTTTTCTCATCTCTCAGCAAAAACATTATAAACCCCAGCTCGTTGCTCAAACCAGCCTGACCAGTCTTTTCAACAACTCCTCTTTTACGGTTAGCGATTTTAACTTTTATGGGAAAGATGAAATTGCCACCTGCATAAAAAATAAAAATGGTTTTAACTATTTTTACCTTCTAAATTACCCCGAATTCAAGCCGACTTTTTTAAAAACTGCAATTTTAAGCGGGGCCTTGCCAGCATTGCTCTCGGACTTTTCTGAAGCCTCACCCCTCTCAAAAAATCGCTTTGACTTTAGTCCCCCAAAAATCAGGAAAATTACCTTAAAAAATCTCAAAACCGGTGATATTAGCCTGATCGTCATTAAAGGGGCCCGGGCATTTAGCGGGCAGAAAATTTCCATCTATGGAAAGGATGGCCAACTGATTGCTTCTGCTCCTTGCTCTACCGGTCGTCACTTCGGCACTCCCCTGGGTAATTTCAGGGTTATTTATAAGAGGGAGGTTTTAATCAGCCGAAACTTCCTGGTTTACTGCATTAAACCTGTTTATTTTAAGGAAGGCTATGCAATTCATGGCTGGCCTCGCTCCCGATACACTCATCAATTAGTAAGCTATTATTTGCTCGGGCGGCCAGCAAGTCACGGCTGTGTCAGGACAACCGAGGAGTTTGCCACTGCCGTCTGGAAAGGTTCAAAAGTTTACCAGACCAAAGTCAAAATTCTTCCATAGCTATCTTTCAAAATAGTCGCGGTTTCAAAAATCGGGTAAACTAAACTATAAATTTCAGAAAGGGGGCAAAAATGGCTAAAATAGTAAAATTTTTCCTTCCCCACCTGGTTGTTTTCCTGGCCATCTCAATTTTACTCTCTTTCACTGGTTGTTCTTTAATTGCCCGGAAGATCACGGAAAAAGCGGCAGAAAAAGCTATCGAAAAAGAGACGGGCAAGGATGTTGACCTTAATGTGGGGGAAGGAAAAGTGAAAATTAAAGGTAAGGAAGGGGAGACGGAAATTCAGTCCGGTGAAAAACTGCCGGAAGATTTTCCGGAAAAATTTCCTCTCTATCCTCAAGCCGAAGTAAAAGGGACAGTGAGAAACGAAGCAGGTGGAAAAATCCAGATGCAGGTGGTTCTGGAAACAAAGGACAGCTTTGACAAAGTAGTTGACTTCTATAAAGAAAAACTGCCAGAAAGCGGTTATAAAATTACCTCAACTGTTCAAACAGGAGGAGGCGCGATGTTCTACCTGGAAATGGGAAAAGATAAGGCGGGCATTGTGAGCATCATAGACGAAAAAACCAAAACCACTTTTACTATTAACCTCCAGATATAAACTTTAATATAAAAGTCTATACCCGTGTGAAGTTGCTTTTCTGGTTTGCTTTCGGTATATATTTTTATATCTAAAAAAGAGGCTAAATGGAAACAAAAGTAAGTTACAAAAAGCTCTTATTTTTAGAGACCAGGCCACAGTTTTTACTTCTTACTCCCTGCTGTTTTCTGGTTGGCATTTCTGCTGCTGTTTACGAGGGTTTTTTTAACGGTCTTCATTTAATTCTGGCTTTAATTGGCGCTATCCTTGCTCATATCAGTGTCAATGTGCTAAATGACTATTTTGATTATAAAAGAGGGACAGATTTTCTGACTCAGCGCACTCCTTTTAGCGGGGGAAGCGGCCTGTTGCCCACCAGCAAAGTGAAACCAGAAGATGCTTACAAGCTGGGAATTGGTGCCTTGCTTCTCGGTCTGGCAATCGGAGTTTACTTTATCTACCTTTATCCCCTTCTTATCCCTATTGTGGCTTTGGCCGCTTTTCTGGTTTATGCTTACACCCCCTGGCTTACAAAAATCGGAATAACTGAGCTGTTTCCAGGCTTGGGATTTGGTCCTCTCCTGATAATCGGCACTTATATAACTCAGCTAAAACCGGAAAATCCAAAAATCTCTCTCTCGGTTATTCTGGCTTCAATTCCAGCGGGCATTTTAGTTAGCAATCTTCTCTGGATAAACGAGATACCAGATTACGAAGCTGATTTAAAAACCGGCCGTCGCCACGGAGTAATTTTACTTGGCAAAAGGAAGGCTGCCTGGGGTTATGTCCTGATGCTTGCTCTTACTTACCTTTCTATAGTTATCCCGGTTGCCTTAAGACTGCTCCCGCCCTTTGTTCTCCTTGGTTTGCTCACTCTGCCCATCGCCATTCGGGCTGGTCGAGGCGCTCTAAAAAACTACAAAGAAACCGAGAAACTCGTACCAGCCCTTGGTCAGAACATAATGGTGGTTCTTTTAACTCCCCTCCTGATCTCGATAGGCTTTTTCCTGGCTGCTTACCTGAAGTAAATATACCTTGCTTTTTTTAGCTCTTTTTATTTTTTTCAAATGAAAGGTTCTCGTTTAACTCGCCTGATAATTTAAGGAAAAAACCTGGCCTGCCTCCCGAGAAACAACTCCTTTAATCTCAAGCAAAGTTAACAAATAGGCGGCTTCCTGGCCGCAAGTGCGGATGATTTCATCAGCTTGCCGGGGACCGTCTTCTAAAAGCCCGACGATTTCTTTTTCTTTTTCACTTAGCTCAATTTTTGCTTTCCTGAAACTACTTTCTTTATCAAGACTTTCTTTATCAAAGCCAAGAACTTCTAAAATATCTTCTAAGTTTTCAACCAGACAGGCGCCTTCCTTAATAAGCCGATTGCAACCTTTAGCGTAAGGGTTTTCCGGGTTTCCCGGAAAAACCATCACCTCCCGGCCATAATCAGCCGCCAGATGAGCCGTTATTAAGGCTCCGCTTTTTAACCTTGCCTCAATTACAATCACAGCTTGAGAAAGACCGGCAATTATTCGATTTCGCCGGGGAAAGTTGTAAGCCAGAGGTTCGGTTCCGGGCAAAAATTCGGTCAAAACAATGCCCTCTTCAGCTATTTTCCTTTTTAAAGTTTTGTTTTCGGGAGGATAATCAACATCAAGTCCGCAGCCCAAAACCGCTATCGTCTTCCCCTCACCCTTAAGCGCTCCAAGATGAGCGTAAGTATCAATTCCCCGAGCTAGTCCGGAAACGATGGTAAACCCTCTTTTTGAAAGTTCGGCTGATATTTCTTCGGCCAGATGTTTCCCTCTAAAACTTGAAAGGCGTGAGCCTACTACCGCCAATATTTTCCTCTCTTTTTCGGGCAGGTTTCCCTGGTAGAAAAGAACCAGAGGGGGAAAGCTGACTTCTTTCAATAATGGGGGGTAGTTTTCCTCAGTTAAACAAACAGTTTTTATCCCCCTTTTCCTTATCCCCTGCCAGAACTCTTCAACCTTGGTTTTTTTTTGGAAAAAAAGAAATTCTTCCGCCTCAGACTGGCTTAAGCCAAAAGAGATAAGCTCTTTTTTCGTTGCTTTCCATAACTTCTCGAAACTACCAGCTTTTTTTAAGATGAATAAAATTTTTCCTGGAGAAAAACCGGTTAAAAGACAAGCTAAAGCAAAGTAATCTTCTTTCATCTTGCTTAAGCCTCTTTCAGGCCAGGCACAAAGAACGAAACCAACCCGACCAAACCAAGCAACAGACCTATAATAGTTAAAGTCAGAGCAGGACCAATTAAATCGCCTAAAGCTCCTGAAAAGCCGCGAGAAACAAAAAGCCCTGAATAAACTAAGCTGGAACGAACGGCAAAAACCCTTCCTCGCATTTCCAGCGGAGTGTTTTCTTGAAGAAGGGTGGTGTGGCTTATAAAAAACAAAAGATTAAAAAAGCCTGCCAGAGCATAAAGAAAAAGAGCTGGAAAAAGAAGTTTTGCTCGCCCAACAAGCATAATAGAAAAACCGAAACCTAGCAAACCAAGAGAAACCAGAAAACCTTTTTTTTGCTTCTTGCCTTGCCGAGCCAGAAGTAAACTCCCCAGAATACCCCCGACTGCCATTGCCGTCTCCATCCATCCATACTCTCGCGCACTGCCCTGTAGTACTTTGCTCACATAAGGCGGGATCAAAACATCCATTCCCCCGCCCAGCAGAGGGGCAAAGAAAAAAACCAAATTGCTGTAGAAAATGGGTTTGGTTTCTCTGATAAAACTCCAGCCCTCAAGAGCCTCCTGATGAACGCGGCTTAAATTCAACTTCTTGAGAAGAAAAGGCTGGCTAACTAAAGGCAAACAACAAAGAATCAGAGCCGAGAGAAGATAAGAAAGGCTGTCAATGTAAAAAGAAATGTTATAGCCGAGACTGGCTACTAGAACTCCAGCCAGAGGATACCCAAGGACATCAGAAAGAGAATCCACAGCCATCAGGTAAGAATTAGCCTTCAGCAAATCCTTTCTTTCTACCAGCTCCGGAATAAGGCTGTTCTGCGAAGGATTAAAAATTAAAGTAAAAAGAGATATTAAAAAGACTAAAACAAAAACTGCTTCCAAGCGAGTTTTTAAGACCAGAGGAATTAACAAAACTAGAAAAAAACGGGCAAAATCGCTCAAAACCATAGCTTTTTTCTTGCTGAGAGAATCTACTAAGGCTCCACCCGGAAAGCCAAAAATCAAATGTGGAAGGGCGATAGCCATAAAGCTAAAACCGACATAAAGAGAGGAGTTGGTTAACTTCCAAACTGACCAGCCAAGGGCAATCATATGAAGGCGGTCACCAAGGGAGCTAATGAGCCGGGCCAACCAGAGCAGGGTAAAAGACCGATAAGTCAAAAAGATGTTTTTCTTTTCCTCCCTTCCCCTTGTTTCCTTCAAAACTTTAAAATATTCCTTTCTAACAAACGATACTGAATGGCTTCAGCCAAGTGCGAAAGCTCAATTTCCTCGCTTTCCTCCAGATCAGCTATTGTGCGCGCAACTCTCAAAATTTTATAATAAGCGCGAGCGGAAAGCTGCAGTTCTTCAAGGGCTTTCTCCATCAAACTCAAACCTTCTTTATCCAAATAACAGTATTTTTTTATTTGTCTGGTTTTCATCTCACTATTTAGAGTGATTTTTTCCTGAGAAAATCTTTCTCTCTGAATTTTTCTTGCCCTTTCCACCCTTTCCCGTATTTTAACCGAAGGCTCGGACAACCTGTTATCCGGGAAAAACTGATTTTTCTCCAGGCGGGGAACTTCAATTTGAATGTCAATTCTATCAAGCAAAGGTCCCCCTATTTTGCTTCGATAACTTAAGACTTTGCCTGGCGAACAAACGCACTCTCTCTTTAAATCACCCAAATACCCACAAGGGCAGGGATTCATAGCCGCTACCAGTATAAAATCAGAAGGATAGGTAACCGTTCCGGCTGAGCGAGAAATCGTTACCGTTTTTTCTTCGAGGGGCTGTCGCAAAACCTGAAGAGTGTTTTTGGGAAACTCGGGCAGTTCATCCAGGAACAAAACCCCCCGATGACTAAGGGTTATTTCCCCTGGTCCGGGCACCTGTCCGCCACCGACTAAACCAGCTGGAGAAATTGTATGATGAGGAAAGCGAAAAGGGCGCTCAGTAATTAAAGGCTTGCCCCTTTTTAACAAACCGGCAATACTGTAAATCCGGGTGACCTCTAAAGCTTCTTCAAAAGTTAGGCGAGGTAGAATCGTAGGTAGCCGACGAGCCAGCATAGTCTTGCCTGAGCCCGGTGGACCAATCATTAAGACGTTATGCCCGCCAGCCGCCGCTATTTCCAGAGCCCTTTTAGCCTGCTCTTGACCCCTGACTTCAGAAAAACAGGGCTCAACAAAGTTTGATTCGTCTTTAAAAAACTCTTTTAGGTCGATTTTCAAAGAAGAAATTTCAGTTTCTCCCCGAAGAAAAGAAACCACCTCCAGAAGATTGAAAGCGGGATAAACTTCAAGTCCTTTAACAATAGCCGCCTCATATCCATTTTGAGCTGGTAAAACAATGCCATTAAATCCTTTACTTTTGGCGAAAAGAGCAATTGAAAGGACACCATTAACCGGCCTTAAATCTCCTTTTAAAGAAAGTTCCCCAACAAACAAAAGTTTCTTTTCAATTTGAGGTTTTAACTGATCGGTAGAGATGAGTATTCCCAGAGCAATAGGAAGGTCAAATAGTGGCCCTTCTTTTTTTATATCCGCCGGGGCAAGGTTGACCACAATCCGACGAAGAGGGAAATCAAACTCAGAGTTTATAAGGCTGGCTCTGACTCTTTCTTTGGCTTCTTTTACCGCTGTATCAGGCAGCCCAACAATGTTGAAGTTGGGTAAGCCCGGGCTGACATCAACTTCAACCCGAACCTCAAAAGTCTCTAAACCAAAAATGGCGGCTGTCAAAACCTGAGCAAACATAGCGCCCCTCCTTTTCTACCTGATCAAACTTCCAGTTTTCTTTAGTTTATTCTTAGCTGATTAAATTTTTGGACTTATCGGTATATTAAAGCATACAGGCTGGACAAATTCTACAGTTTGAGTGCTGAAATTTTAAACTCTAACCAACAAGCTAAACAAAGCCAGATTTTAATCAAAGGCATTTTCTATGTGTTCAATTTGATAGGAATCCTCACTCCCTACCACCGTGACAACATCAAACCTCACTGAGGTGTACTTTTCTTTAGTCTTTTGAAGAAAATCGGAAGCGGAAATTTTAATCTTTTTTTGTTTATCCCGAGTAACGCTTTCAAAAGGCTGAATCTTTCCCTGGTTTTTCCTGGTTTTCACTTCGCAAAAGACCAGAGTTTTCCCTCTTTTAACAATTAAATCCAGCTCACCAAAGCGAGTGCTGTAATTGCGAGCCAAAACCCGGAAACCCTTTTTTCTCAAATAATCTAAGGCTTTTTCCTCTCCCCAGTCCCCGAACTTCCTCATAAACCTTTTATCTTTCCCTGAAAAAAATTGGGTTTAAGAAAACAACGGCGATGAAGCTGGCAGGCCCCGTATAAAGACACCAGCTTCTGGTGTTCCAGCGTAGCGTAACCTTTGTTTTTATCCCAGCAGTACTGAGGGAAAATCTGGTGATATTTCTCCATCAAGCGGTCGCGGGTGACTTTGGCGATAATGGAGGCAGCAGCAATAGGAAAGCAAAGCGCATCTCCTTTTTTTATGCTGACTGAGTTTTTAAACTTGAGGCGGTAGTAATCAACTAAGATAAACTCAGGCTTTATTTTCAGGGTCTCAATAGCCTGATGAAGGGCTTTCAGGTTTGCCGCCTGCAAACCAATCCGGTCAATTTCCGCTACCTCAATCGCTACCACGCTGTAGTCAATCGCTTCTTTAATGATTAAATCAAAGAGTTTTTCACGCCGCGAGGGGGAGAGAGCTTTCGAGTCTCTAACCCCATTCAGTTCGCAATCAAAAGGTAAAATAACAGCAGCAGCCACCAGAGGTCCTGCCATTGCCCCCCGCCCGGCTTCATCAACCCCGGCTATCAGCTTAAACCCCTCTTTTTTTAAAATCTCCTCCCAGCGCGATAGCTTTCTCATCTTTCCTTATTTTATTAAAGCACTGCCTGACTAATTTAACTATTTTTTGTTTGACAACTGGCAAGCCCCAGTATATCAATATCTAAGTTTGTTACGAGTTTGCTATTATAAGTTTGCTATGAAGAGAGCTACAACTCGGCTTTTAATTTATCTACTCTTTTTTTTAATTCTTACTTTTATTACCCCTTCAGCTGCCCGGGCCCAAGAAATAACCATTGTGGCAGCTGGAGACATCAACCTGGGTGGAAGAGTAAATAATATCATCAAGCAAAATGGTTATTTTTATCCGATTTCCCGGCTCAAGCCCATACTCTCCCAGGCTGACTTGACCTTTGGAAATCTGGAATGTTCCCTTTCTTATCAGGGAAAACCTGTTCCCGGCAAAGAGTTTACTTTTAGAGGTTCCCCGGAAAACCTTAGAACCCTTCAAGCCGGGGGATTTGATCTGGTCTCGATTGCCAACAACCATTCCAAAGATTTTGGAGAGGAAGCTTTCCTCGACACTTTAAAAAATCTAAAACTTTACGGGATTAAACCAGTTGGAGGCGGAAATAACCGTCAGGAAGCCTTAAGTCCAGCCATAGTTAAAAGGAATGGTTTAAAAATTGCCTTTTTAGCTTTTTCCGGGGTACTCCCCTATGGCTGGGCGGCTAGCGATTTTAAACCCGGGGTAGCTTCTCTAAGGAATTTTGAACAGGTCAAGGAAACCATTGCTAAAGCCAGAAGGAAAGCTGACCTGGTCGTGGTTTCCCTTCACTGGGGAATTGAACTTTCCCCTCGCCCTTCGAAAGAGCAGGAAAAACTGGCTTATCAGTTAATTGAGGCCGGAGCAACTCTGGTTATCGGACATCACCCCCATATCCTGCAAAAAATTGAGGTTTACAAAAATGGATTGATAGCCTATAGCTTGGGAAATTTTATTTTCACTCCTGGCAGTCCCAGAGGAAGCAAGTCCGCCCTTATCCAGATTAAAATGGATGAATATGGAGTTAAAAGTTTTCGAGTTTGGCCAGTCAAGATTACCAACGCACGGCCGGAAATAGCCCGGGAAGGAGTGGCTAAAGAAATAAAAAAATTTCTTCTCAAAGAATCGCGAGCCGGGCAAGCAGGGTTGAAAGACGAAGGAGAGAGCCTTTTCTATGAAAGCTATCGGAGCCAGAAGTCTGGATTATTTAATAAGTTAACTCGGTCTTTCTTCCTTTTCTAACTCTTCAGCAATCTGTTCGACAACTTGCTGCCGACAAGCTTCAACCGAAAAACTCAGGGCATTAGATATTGCTCGGGCATTGGAACGTCCATGAGCAATTGTTACCACTCCATTTACTCCGATCAACAAAGCCCCACCGTAAGTGTCGTAACTTAACTTCTCCGCTACTTCCTTAAAAGGTTTTTTTAGAACCCAGCCAGCTAATTTAGTTAGGAAACCTCCTTTAATCGCTTTTTTTAACTGTTCAAAAATGGCTGAAGCCTCCCCTTCCATCAGTTTCAAAGCAACATTGCCGGTAAAACCGTCGGTAACCACAACATCGGCTTGATTGGTGAAAATTTCTTTTCCTTCAATATTACCGATAAAAAAAGGAACTTCAGATTTCAGAAGCTTGTGAGCTTCTTTGGTAAGCTCACTTCCTTTCTGCTCTTCTTCGCCAATGTTAAGCAAGGCAACTTTTGGCTCAGGGATTTTCAAAACTCTTCGAGCATAGACACTGCCCATTCGGGCAAAATGAAGTAAGTGCTCCTTCTTGCAGTCGGCATTGGCGCCGGCATCAAGGAAAACAACCGGTCCCTTCAAACCCGGCAAAGTTACTAAAATTGCCGGCCGAGAAAGATTGCGAATTCTGCCCAGTGTTAAAAGAGCAAAAGATGCTACCGCTCCGCTGTTCCCGGCCGAAACAAAACCCTGAGCTCTGCCTTTTTTTATAAGCTCCATCCCCATTCCGATTGAAGAGTTCTGTTTCTGACGATAGGCGTCAGCCGGACTTTCAGCCATCTCAATAACTTGAGCGACCTCATGCTTTTCAATAAAAGGAGAAAAAGGTTTAAGCTGGCTAAAGAGAGGGTGAGAAAAGGAATTTTTAGTGCCCACTAAAATTAATTTTGCCTTTTCTGAAGAGGAAGTTAAATAATTTAAAACCCCGGATATAATAGATTCAGGCGCGAAATCGCCCCCGTCTAAATCGACAACGACTTTAACTTCTCGAGAAACTGAATTCCCCACTTATTCCACTTCAATAACCTGGCGTCCTTTATAGTATCCGCAGTTAGGGCAAGCATGGTGAGGAAGCCTGGGGCTATGGCACTGGGGACATTCTATCAAGTTGGGAATTTTTAGAACTTTCTGGTTAGCCCTTCTTCTATCCCGACGAGCTCGGGTTGTTTTTTTCTTGGGAACAGCCATTATCTACCTCCATTAAGAATTAGTTTGCCTTTTCTTTAAAGCTACCTTTTCTTCAAAGCACTGGATTTTACCTTAAGCTCTTTTTTCTGGCAAGAACAGGACCCCTGGTTTAAATTTTTGCCGCAGAGAGGACACAATCCAGAGCAATTTTCTGAGCAAAGAGCTTTAAAGGGAACAGACAAGACGATTTGCTCTTTAATCATTGGTTCTAAATCAATCTTCTCGCCTTCAATTAAATAATAATCTAGGTCATCAGGAAGCTGGGCTTGATATTGAGGCAAAACAAACAACTCACTTAGTTCACCTTCAATTGACAGTTTAAACTTTTCCAGGCAGCGAGAGCAAACCAGGAGTATCTCAGCGTTAAATTCGCCTTCGACCTGCACACCTTTGCTAAGGCGGGTAGCAGACCCTTCGAAATCCACGGGGCGGGTGATGTCAATTTCTTCCCCGCCAAGTTCAAAAGATTCAATCCTAACTTTAACTTTTATTGGGGCGGCTTTTTCTTCAAACCTGAGCAGGGAGCCTATATCAAAAAGAGACCTGACTTTCATCTTTCTCCAGACAGACTAAATAAATTACTCTCGAGGGGAAATTTTACCCTGAAGTCGGTCGCGGTTACGCTGAACAGCAGCCAAAAGCTTGCCTAAGTTTACTTCAAGATTAGCCATCATTTCATCAGCGTAGTCTTCAGCTGAAAGCCTTATTTCTCTTTCTTTGGCTCTGGCTGACTCGATCAATTCGGCAGCTTTTTGTTCAGCCATCTTGACAACCTCGGTTTCCATTACCATCTCTTCGGCTTTAGCTTTGGCTTCTTCAATTATTCTTTCAGCTTCTTTTTTAGCTTCGTCCAGCATTTCCTGGCGCTCTTTGACAATCCAGCGCGCCTGCTTAAGCTCTTCAGGTAAAGTTGCCCTGATCTCATCAATTAACTCAAAAATCTTTTCCTCGTTGACCATCACCATATTGGAAAGCGGTACTTTTTTAGCTTCGGTCATTAGCTCTTCAAGCTTATCAATCAAACTCATTATGTCCATCTTTTATCCCCCTTGAACAGGTTCTTGTTGAGAATAAAATTTACTCAAAGATTTTTCAACTTCTTCTGGAACAAGGCCTTTCAAACAACCGCCATACTCGGCAATTTCTTTAACCGCACTGGCGCTCAAGTAAGCATACTCCGGCCTGGCCATCATAAACAAAGTTTCTATCTCGGGTGCGAGTTTTTTGTTAAACTGAGCAATTTGAAACTCCCTTTCAAAATCGGAAATTGCTCGCAAACCCCTGATAATTACCTGTGCCTGGCAGGAACGAACAAAATCAACAAGCAAGCAATTGTAAGATTTAACTTCTATGTGGTCAAAATTTTTCAGGGCGTTTCGGGCAAGCCTTAACCTCTCTTCTATAGAAAAAAGCGTGGGCTTTTCCGGCTTTTCAACCACCCCAACCACCACCTTATCATAAAGGCGCCCAGCCCTCTCTATCACATCAAGATGACCGTTGGTAATTGGGTCAAAACTTCCAGGACAAACTGCTATCCTCATTCTCCTCCTATTATTTCCCTATTATCTCAAAAGTTTAAAAAAACTCAAAGAAGTATCTCCATAAACGCGCCTATCTGTTAAAGAGAGCATATTTTTGGGGCCTATAACTTCCAGTTTTGCTTGGTGCTCTACAATCATTATTCCTCCAGAATTTAAAAAACTTGCTGCTTTCTCTAGTATAACTTCTAACTTTTCAGGTTTAATTTTATAGGGTGGATCAAGAAAAATCAAATCAAAATAGTTTTCGTAATTCTTCATTTTAACCAGAAAGCTCTCAACTGAAAGTTTGAAAACAGTCGCTTTTTCTTCCAACCGCGTGTTAACTAAATTTTCCTTTAAATATCTCAAAGCAATCGGATTTTTCTCAACAAAAACTGCTAACTCTGCTTCACGGCTGAGGGCTTCTATCCCTAAACTTCCAGTTCCCGCAAAAAGATCCAGAACCTTTCGCCCTTTTATCTCAAACTGTAAAATATCAAACAGAGCCTCTTTTACCCGGTCTGAAGTTGGCCTCAAAAACCGGCCAGCTGGAGCTTTTAAATAAGCACCCCGGGCTAACCCACCAATTACCCTCATTTTTTCTAAAGTACTTTCATCTTCTCCAAAGCAAGTTGTTTGATAATTAAATTAATTCATTTTAAAATCCAGAAAGAAAGAGAGCAAATGTCTGAAAACTTTAAAGCCGGCGAATACGCTATAGTTCAGATAATAAAAAAACGCTTTCTAATTAACCTTCGGGAGGGCCAAACTTTACACACCAACAAAGGTTACATAAATCATAACGAAATAATAGGCAAGCCTCCGGGAACAACTTTGAAAACCAGCCAGGGCTTTCCCGCCTGGGCCTTCCGACCTTCAATCAGAGATTTTATGATGAAAACTACCCGAAAAACCAACATTATCTACCCAAAAGATGCCGCTTTTATTATTTTTTA
Source organism: Candidatus Geothermocultoraceae bacterium (assembly GCA_036796755.1). GTDB lineage: Bacteria > Actinomycetota > Aquicultoria > SKW223 > CALKMS01 > CALKMS01. Next base: position 17,515 of record DAIRCJ010000022.1, read on the forward strand.
TACCGGCATAAAGTCAGGGTTTAAAGTTTTAGAAATAGGCAGCGGGAGCGGTTCTTTAACTGTGGCTCTTTCCTACTTTGTCTCTCCGGGAGGAAAAGTAATCAGCTACGAAAAAAGGGGTGAATTTGCTCAAACAACCCGGGAAAACTTAAACAAAGCCAACCTTTTAGAGTTTGTAGAAATTAGAGAAGAAGATTTCAGCCAGGCAGATCCAGAAAAGAACTTCTTTGAAGTTGCTGTAATCGACATTCCCACGCCCTGGGAAGTATTTTCAAAAGTTAAAGAATGTCTGGTAAAAGGAGGATTTGTCGTTTCTTTCATTCCCACTGCCGGACAGTTAGAAAAAACCTATTTAAATCTGGAAAAAAGCGGTTTCGCCCAGATTGAAGCTCTGGAGATTCTTTATCGGAACTGGAAAGTCGAAAAAGAGGCAACCCGCCCCCATTTTGAAATGGTTGGTCACACCGGTTTTTTGGTTTTTGCTCGAAAAGCAGTTTAAAACGCAAAACCTCGAAGCCGAAAAATCTAAAAAAATAAAAATTAGCAAACAGCAGCTGGAAAGCTCGGGACTTTAAAGTTTTTTACTCTTCTTTTACTTTTAAAGTTTTTTACTCTTCTTTTACTAATTCACCTTCAACTACTGGCACCTGTGACAAGCTTTCTTGAGAAAGAGCTTGTTGATGGAGGTCATCTATCTCGACTAAAGGCTTTTCTAACTGTCTTCTGCGAGTGGTGACCAGTTCTTCGTAGTAGCGGTGTGTTTTTTCAATAGAATCTCCCAGTTTCTCCAGTTTTTCAACGAACATTCCCCATTGTTTGCGGAAAGAAGCCAGAAGTTCAAGAATTCTATTTGAAGTTCTTTCCAGGGAAAAATTGTCAACAGCCTGGCGAATGACCGCTAAAACTGCGAATAAAGTAACTGGAGAACAAAAAACCACTTTGTTTTTTATCCCCTCATCAATTAGAGAGCTATCTTGCTCGTGAATGAAAGAGTAAATCTGCTCATTGGGTATAAAAAGCAAAACGCAGTCAATAGTTGATTTGTTTTTGTCAATGTATTCGCGGCCGGAAACTTCTTTAATTTTCTTTCGCACATCTCGAAGAAAATCAGCTTTGAATTTCTCCCTTTCGGGCTCGCTCTGAGCATTCAAAAACTTCAAATAATTCTCCAGTGGAAACTTTACATCCATATTCAGTTTGAGGTTGTTAGGAAGTAAGAAAGTGAAATCAGGGCGGCAAGTTCCGCCTTCAACAACTTTTTGCTTTAGATAATTGATGTTTTCCTTCAAGCCCATCAAGCGAAGAATATCTTCGGCCATTCGTTCTCCCCACTGACCACGGACACGAGTACTGGCTAAAGCTTCCTTTAAAGAATTGGTAGTTTGAGCAAGTAAAAGGGTCTGGCGATTGGTTTCTTCTATCTCTCTGGCCAACTGTCCAAATTTAAGCTGGCGGTCTTTTTCCAGCTCTTCAATTAGTCGGGAAACTTCGGTAAGTTTTGTGTTTAACTGCTGAATTTGCTGGTCAATTAAGGCTTTCTTTCCCTCAAGCTCTTTAGCTGTTACTGCTCTTTCAGCTTCCAGTTTCTCTTTAGCCATTTTAATAAGCTCTTCTGAAGAGCGAGAAAGAACTTCAAGAGAGATTGAACCAACCTGATCTTTAAGACCTTCAAGAAGAACTTGAAAGTTTTCTTCGGTCCTGGTTTTCCTCCAGTAAATAAAATAAGCCAGGCCAAAGCCAAGCATAAGGGCTATCAAAAAAAGAGCTAAATAAAGCAGTGCGCCCATTTTAATCCCGGCTTTCCACCACCCTTCTTGTAAAGTGTAATATAGGGGTGTGACAAAATATTCAGATTTAAATTTTAGAGAGATTGTTTAATTTTTAATTCGGGCTTTATTTTGGCACCAATAAACTGATTTTGGCGCCAACAAACTGAAGGGGCTTTTTAAATTTTTAAAAAGTGAAGCCTAAAATTACTGGTTCAGGCGGTCTGGTTTTATCTTTCATATGGTGTT
>DAIRCJ010000023.1:0-18965 GCA_036796755.1 Candidatus Geothermocultoraceae bacterium
AGAAGGTTCTACCTTTCTCTAAGAAGAGAAATTCCTCCAGCAGTCAGATGCCTAAAAAGCGATTTTATCGCCCGGGAACTGCTTTCTTCAGATTTCTTTTTAAAGTCAAAGCGAATTTTTTGCTACCTTTCTCTGCCAGAGGAAGTTCAAACCGATAAAATAATTGAAAAAGCCTTAGAAGAAGAGAAGGAAGTTTTCGTCCCTTTGATAAAAGGAAGCGAATTTTTACCAGCTAGGTTAACCGACCTAAAAAAAGTTGAAGCTGGGCCTCTAGGCATCCGCCAACCCAAGCTGGCAGCAGTAAAAACAAAAGCCCGGCTTGACTTAGTTATTGTTCCCGGAGTAGCTTTTGACCACCAGCTTTACCGCTTGGGGTTTGGAAAGGGCTACTTTGATCGCTTCCTTACCGATTACAAGGGAAAGGTTCCCTTAATTGGCCTGGCTTTCAAGGAGCAAATAGCCAGAAAACTGCCGACTGAACCCTGGGATGTACCTTTAGACGAAGTTCTGACCGACGCTGGCTGGCTAAAAAAGGTTTAAATCTCTTTCTTCCCCAGATGACAATAAGTACAGTGCTTTTTTCCGTGGCAATTAAAGCATTTACTTGCTCCCTGGCTTCTAACCACGCCCGGATGGAGTTTTAGAAAACCGGCTTTGTGAGGCTGAGAGTGGCATTTTAGACAATACTTATTTTGATGGCAGGTAAAGCAACCTTCCTTGGTCTGGCGAGCAATCTGGCTATGCTCGTAGTTCCAGCTCAAATCATGGGAAGGTGGCCTTTTTTTATGGCAATCGGTACAAAAACCTTTGGGCTTGGTGTGACATTCAAGGCAGTCTTCTGTTCCCTTAGTTAAAGCTTCTTTCCCGTGAAGTTCGGTTTTCCAGTTGCTTAAATGATGCTCTCTGGTTGCCCCCTTTTCTGAATGGCAGAGCGTACAATCATCAGAAGCTCCTTTAACCTTACCATGGCATTTATAGCAACTTTCCATAGCCGCACTAGGCTCATTTCTTCCTCGGTGACCTATTTTTACATGGCAGTCGAGACAGTTTATTCCCTTCTGGGTGCTGTGCTTCTCATGGTCAATAATAATATCGCCAGTGGGGGTAATCTTTCGAGCTTCCACATGGCAAACAAAACAAACTTTCGTATCCAGCTTAACTTTTCCCGGCCTCAGCTCGCCGGTGGTAAAGTAAGTTACCAGATTGCGAAAGGCTGCTAAACGATAGAAAAAGTCAGAAAGAAAAGTCAGCTTCCGGTGACAATCAATACAAAGATTAGCGTTGTGTGTTGATTGCTGAAAGGACTGATAATAAGGCTTGATAACATGACAGGAAAGGCAGAGCGAGTTAAGTCCGGTAAGATAATAAAAACCGTAAAGAAGGAGGAAAAGAACAAAAAGCAGAAGAAAAATACCTAACCAGAGTCTTTCTTTCCTGAAAAAAGAAAGCAAATTAGAAAAAGCCATCAATCATCAAAGCTTAGCAAAACGTTTTAGCCTCACATAATAAAACTTTTCGTTCTTTTGAGTTTTGCCCTCTTCAAATTCAACATCTACTCTGACCTTTTCCGATTCGAACCCCAACAAACCTCCGGGCAACCCCCGAATACTTTGTTCCAGGGTTCGCGTTGGTTTAAAACCCTTGGTAGTAAGCTCTTTTTGATAAAAACCTTTGAGCTCCTCAAGGGAAGCCGTGGAAACATACTGGACCGTTCCGTAAGTCTGGCCCCCTTCCGGTTTTAAATCCGAAGAAATCCGGAAAGACTTCGGCGGACGGGGAAGGTCAGTAAAGTCACCTCCAGCTGCATCTTTAGTAGGCAAAGCCGGAAGGCTAGGCTCGGCCTCCTGTAAAAGCTCTCTTTGCTCTTCTTTTTCCGCTTCTTCCTGAGCCTTTTTATCAACCCCCGAGGAGCCGCAGCCTAAAAGAGAAAAAGTTAAAAGACCGACCAGCAAAAGGCTCAAAAATCTCGTTTCCTTTTTTTTCGCCAACATTTTCCTTTTTTCACCTCCTATGGCATTACTCCGTGGCATCTTACACAAAACTGGGTCTTATGACAGGCCAGACAGTTTTTTCTGTCTGGCTCAACTTTAAATCGATGATTAGTACGCCAACGACCAACATGTGAGGGAGGCTTTTTCTGATGGCATTCTGAGCACCAATCAGGACGCCAGCCATGACATTTATTACAGTTTTCCGTTTTAGAAAGACTGCCATGAACTTTTAACCAGTCAGGACGCTTATGGGAAGCAGGATAAGCTTTCTCCGTATGGCAAGCTTCACAGCGGTCAGTAGCTTTTTTCCCGTTATGACAGGTAAGGCAGGTTTCCATCGGAACAACGCTTTTTTTAGCTCCTTTAGGCCGATGATGAACCAGATTGTTGTGGCATTCCAGACAAAGCAAGCCCCCTATTTTTACATGCAAGGGATGAGGTATAATTAAGTCCCCGCTCGCCGTTACTCTCTTTTCGGCAATGTGGCACTGAAGGCAAACCTCATTTGAAGGCTTGCTGGTTCCAATATTCCCGCTACCGGTAACGAAAAAACGAATTATATAAACTGCTGTCCGAGCCCTTCCTAGAACCTGGCTGACAAAACCCGGCTCAATATGGCAGGTAACACAACCAATGCTGGAATGGGTTGAGGTGTTCCAGTCGTTATAATAAGGAATCATGACATGACAGCTCTTGCAAAAAACCGGAGAGGTCGTGTAAATTGCCCCACCAGCCAGAAAAGTCACCACCAGAAGGAAAACAAAGCCCGTTATCAAGACTACTTTGTAACTTTCTTTCACCTTGTCAATTACTTTCCGGGCGTAGTGCTTACCCTGTAAACCGTAAAAAACAAAACTTTGATAATCTTTGACAAGCTCCCTGAAAACCTTATAAATCCTCATTCACCTCACCCTCTTTAATCGTGACACCTTAAGCAAATATTGTCTTCCGCATGACAAGCCTGGCAAGTTGCCAAACCTTTTTTGGCTATTTCAAAACGGTGAGTCGCTTTGAAGTTTCCAACCAAGTGACTAGATGGCTTCTTTTTATGGCAGTCGCGACAAAAATCTTTAGTATAGCCGTGGCATCGGGCACAATCTTCCTTCTTGGGATAAGTTACCCCGTGCAGGCGGGCAAAATCAGCCTGACGATGAGAAGGGGGGAGGGCTTTTCGGGTATGACAGGCATTGCACTTATTGGTAGCATAAATTCCGTTATGGCATTTTCCCCAGCAAACCGGGTGAAAATAAGCCGCTCCAACCCTAGTAGTCTCTTCACTTCCTTGAGCTTCTAAAGTGGTGTGAAGGTTGTGATGGCAATCGCTACAGCGCAACTTTAAAAAATCTACATGATGCTGATGGGGAATGACAAGGTCACCACCAGGAGAAACCACCCGATTAGCACTGTGACAAATCTCACAGGAGTCATTAGGAATAGGTCTTTTTAATTTAACAGGTTTGTCGGGAAAAAGAAAGTGAACAAAGATGTAATTCCAGCTTCCAAGTTTGTGTTTCATAAAATTGATAAAGCCAGGTTCCGAGTGACACTGAATACAGTTTACATTTTGATGAGCAGACTTTGCCCAAGAAGCATAAAAAGGTTTAATCTCATGACAGAGATTGCAAAAGGAAGGGTTTGAGCTATACATAAAACCGGCTAAAGCCAGAACTAAAATAACCGCCAGAACAATTATTACCTGCTTCTTCCGACTTTTCTTTTCCGGGACTTTAACTACCTTTTCTTCTCCTTCAGTCTCCATTATCCCCCCACTTAAGGGTTACTTAACTTGATTTTACAAAACAATTTGCCAAGTGTAAAGAAAATTTTTCACTTGTTTGCTTTTTTAAAAAATGCTATTTTAAATTCTTGATGAAGTGTCCATTTTGCCACTATAACGAGTCCAAGGTTCTTGATTCCCGGATAACCGAGGCCGGTGATAGCATCCGAAGGCGTCGGGAGTGCGCTAATTGCAAAAAAAGATTCACTACCTATGAGCGGGTTGAGGAAATCCCTCTCACGGTTATAAAAAAAGACGGCACTCATGAACCTTTTGACCGCAACAAAATATTAACTGGCCTTTTGCGGGCAACGGTCAAAAGAAAAGTCCCCCGAGAAAGGTTAGAGCGCGTAATTGATGAAATTGAAAGCGACTTAAGGAATAACTTCCGCTATGAAGTAAAATCCAAAGAAATTGGGGAGATGATTCTGGAAAAGCTCTTGAGAATTGACAAAGTTGCCTATATCCGCTTTGCCTCTGTTTATCGAGAGTTTCAGAACTCAGCCGAGTTTTTGAAAGAGTTAAATCGACTGGAAAAAAGGGCTAAGAAAATAAGAGAAGAAGCAAGAAAAAAAATAATAGAAGCAGTGAAAAAGCAAAAAGCTTCAAGCTAAAACGAAAGAGGAAAAAACTGATTATAAAAAGAATTAAAAAGATGACCCCTAGAAATGCCTTCTTCCGATCCAGCCGAAAAGGAAGTAAAGTTAAAAAAAGAACTATCAATCCGAGAACCAAATACTTCATTTTTTTATGATAGCCTAAAATGAAAATTTTGGTAGCTCCGGCTCAGTTCAAAACCTCTCTTCCGGCTGACGGGGTAGCCAGAGAAATGGAAAAAGGAGTGAGAAAAGCTCTTCCTGAAGCTAGCATTATCCTCAAACCTCTGGCTGATGGCGGAGAGGGGACAGTTAGGATTATAACTCGGGCTCTGGGAGGAAAAGAAGTTAAAACCTTGGTCAGCAATCCTCTGGGCGAAAAAATTAAAGCCTCTTTTGGTCTGGTTTATCTTCCTTTTTTAAATTTTTCCCCGCCTTTTCTTTCCAAAAAAGGCCAGGCGGTAAAAACGGCCGTCCTGGAAATGGCAGCAGCGGCCGGGTTAAGTCTGATACCGGAAAAGTTAAGAAATCCGTTAAACACCACCACTTACGGCGTGGGGGAACTGATCCTGAAGGCAGTGGAAAAAGGGGTCCAGCAAATTATTCTCGGTCTGGGAGACAGTGCCACCAACGATGGAGGCCTCGGGGCCTTAACTGCGCTGGGAATTGAGTTTTTTGACCGCCAGAAAAGACCGCTCAAGCCAGTGGGCTCCAGTTTAAAAAAGGTTGCTTCCTTTAAGATTAACCTGAAGAACCCGGAGTTAATGAAAGTTAAAATTTTCCTGGCAACTGATGTTAAAAACCCGCTGCTGGGAAAAAAGGGGGCAACCCGCGTTTTCGCTTCTCAGAAAGGCGCCCATCCGCAGGAGGTCGAAGCATTAGAAAAAGGAATGGCTAACTGGGCTAAAATTCTTTTTGAGGCTACCGGCAAGAAAGAAGAGTTAAAACCCGGAGCCGGAGCCGCTGGGGGGCTGGGCTTTGGTCTTTCCCACTTTCTTCCCACCTTTTACCTTCCCGGCGCCCTTTTAATCCAGGAGATTTTAGAGGTTGATAAAGCTCTAGAAAAAGCCCAGGCTGTTTTCAGTGGCGAGGGAAGTTTTGATGAAAAAAGCCTTAGTGGAAAAGCTCCTTTTCTTCTTCTAAGCAAAGCCGCTCAAAAAAAAATCCCCGTCTTTCTTATTGCTGGAAAAATTAGGTTAAACGAGGAGAAGTTAAAAAAACTGGGAGTTGCTAAATCTTTGAGCTTAATCTCCCTAGCTCAAAGGGAAGAGGAAAGCAAAAAGAAAGTAAAGGCTTTAATCAGAAAAGCAGCCTGGATTTTAGCTCAAACTTTAACCCAGGATCATTTCCAGAACTTCAGCAAAACCTAAGTTCATTGGCTCCCGGGTAAGGAAAACATTGTCTCGTTTTTTTAAAGCCCTTAACATTTCTGGATGTCTCTGGACACCGTTTCTAACCACAAAGAAAAACTCGACTTCAGAAGCAATATCAAGGTCGGAAGGGGAGTCGCCAATAGCCACTGTTTCTTCCCGCTTTAAACCCCGAATTTCTCTGTCTTTAGCCACTGCCCGGCCCTTGGTTAATCCAGCCGGAACCAGATGATAGGCATGAACCTCGGAAAGAGAGGGGTCGAGGGTTCCCCGATTAGAAATTATCCCGTTATCGAGCAGTTCAAGGCAAGAATACCCTTTTTCTTTAAGAAAGGAGTTTGCTTCCTCAAGGTCAAGCGAACCCCGAAAAACCAGAGTGCACCTTCGACCTTCGGACCAAGGAGTATGGTGTTCCAGGCGACCGCGGTAAGTTTGAAACAAAAGGTCAACGGCTCCTGAGTTAACAATTGCTTGGTGAGGTGTCTCTCCGGGCCAAGGAAGAGAAAATTCTTGTAAATAGCTTTCTTTCCCTAAATCATAAACAATTTCTCCGCCTAACTCGGAAATGAAATTTCTTAAGCCTAAAATTCGGGCATCAGATAAAAGCTGGCGGCTACTCCGACCAGAAATCAGGGTGACATCTAGTCCTTTCTTTAAAGACTCAATTAAAAATTCAGCCGCTTTTAAAGTATAACCACCGTAAGGGGAAGCAAAAAAAGAAGCTCCCGGTCCCAAAAGGGTGGCGTCGACATCGGTATAAATAACCTTGATTTTTTTCAGTCTTTCCCGCCACTTCTTATCTTCCGGAAAGCGGTAGGTTTCTAAATTCATCTTTAAAACGCCTGCTCCCGGTCTAACCCTTTTGAGTGTATTTTGCCCAGTCCTTCAGGGCTGGTTTCTTTTCCACTTCAACCCGCTCTTGAGAAAAAGAACCGCCAGAACCAGGAAGAAGATAATCTTTAAACCAGAAAAGCTCCCTGGTTAGTCGTCCCTCTTCAGCCAGCATAATCAAAAGAGCTTGAAGGATAGCAAAAGACATCTTACCAAGCTCAACCGTGGGTTTATTAGAATGAATTCTTTCTCCCAGGTCAACTTGGGCAAGCCCCTCAAGACCAAACTCTCTCCAGACTTCTATTAAAAGGCCAATTTCCACCCCGTAACCAGTAAAAAAGGGTAAATTCTCAAAAACTTTTTTTCTTCCCCCGTACTCACCAGAAAGAGGCTGGAGAAACATTGAAAGCTGAGGATAAAAAAGATTAAGCCAGGGGCGAACCAGAATCTCAGTTACTCTCCCTCCGCCTTCTTTTTCTACTCTTTTACCCTGCTTTATTGGGCGACGATAAAAGCCTTTGACTAATACTATTTCCTCGTTTCCAAGCAAAGGCCCCAGAAGCCCAGAGATAAAATGAGGCTTAAAGTTAGAAACATCGGAATCAACCCAGATTATTATCTCTCCTCGGGCAACGGCCAGGCTTTTCCACAAAGCCTCTCCTTTGCCTCCCGACTTACCGGCCTGAGGGAGAATCTCATCCTGAAGGTAAACTTCGGCCCCGGCTTCCCTGGCTTTCTCTCGCGTCTGGTCGCCAGAATTACCATCAACCACCATTAGCTGGTCAACCAGCTTGCTTCTTTCCATAAACTCTTCTCTGATCAAAGAAACTATTTCTCCCACAGTTTCTTCAACATTTAAGGTCGGCAGGCAAACCGTTACTGAAACGCCCTTTTCTTGCTTCAGTTTTTCCAGCTCGGGCTTTGAAGCAAAATCTGAAGAAGAGTAAGTTCTTTCCTTAAACCATTTTTCTCTTTGCATAGTTAGCTATCTTGTCTTTCAAGGTGAACTTAGTTTACCATAAGGTTATAAACAATGAGAATGATAGGAAATGTCAGAAATAAGAAAAGACCCCATTAGTCATACCTGGGTGATCATTTCCACTGAAAGAGCTAAAAGACCCTCTGACTATATAAAAAACGCTGCCAAAGAAGAGGATAACCAAATAGCCGAAAGCTGTCCTCTCTGTCAGGAAGCGGCTGTTCCTCCTTTGCCCAGCGACCCCTGGGCGGGGTTACAGGAAGAAAAGAACAGCCAATGGTTAACCAGAGTGCTTCCTAATAAGTTTCCGGCTTTAAAGCCAGCAGTTGCTCTTTCTCAAAAAGAAGAAAACAGTTTTTATCATTCTTTAAGTGGAACTGGCGGTCATGAAATCATTCTTGACAGTTTAAATCACCGGGAAAACCTTTCCAGTATGAAATTAAGTCAGATCGAAGCGATGCTCCTCACTTATCAAACTCGCTTTTTCCGTTGGAAGTTAGACCATCGCATCTCCTATGTCTTGATTTTCAAAAACTACAAAAGAGCAGCTGGTGCTTCTCTTTCTCACCCTCACTCCCAGGTGATTGCCAGCCCGATCATTCCCCCCCGAATTTTTGAGGAGCTAAGGGAAGCCCGAGAATACTACAAGCTCCAGCGGGAATGCATCTTTTGCCGAATGATAAAAGATGAGCTCAAACTAAAAAAACGCCTTATTTACCAGAATTCCTCCATCCTGATTTTTTCTCCCTATGCTTCTCGCTTTCCCTTTGAAACCTATATCATTCCGAAAAAACACTTTGCTTCCCTCGAAGAAACCGACAGAGAAACCATTAAAAACTTAGCAAAAGCTTTTAAGTTTCTTTTTGTCCAGCTAAGCAAGCTTTTAAACGACCCGCCTTTTAATTATATGCTCCATGTCTCCCCTCTTAAAACACCCGGTCTTTTGTATTATCACTGGCACTTTGAGGTTATTCCCCGCCTGGCTATGCCGGCCGGGTATGAGTTTGGAAGCGGCATTTTTATTAATCCAACTCCACCGGAAGAAGCCGCCAGGCTTTTGAGCGCCAAAAAATGACTGTTCTTAGACCGGAAGTAATTGGGGAAATCGAAAGAATCGGTAAGGCTACTGTAGTAGCCGGTATTCCTTCCTTTCGCAACCAAAAAACCATTGCTCACGTGGTTAAAGTCGTGGGTCAGGGATTAGCCCGTTACTTCTCTCAAGAAAGAACCGTCCTTATAGTTGCCGATGGGGGCTCAGAAGAAAACACGCGGGAAATAGCCTTAGAAACACCGGTTCCAGCCAGCGTCGCCAAGATTGTCACCCCTTATCTTGGCCTTCCTGGAAAGGGAAGTGCTTTCCACACAATTTTTGAAGCGGCTGACCGCTTAAAAGCCAAGGTTGTTCTGGTTTTTGATGCTGACCTGATGAGCGTTACGCCCGAGTGGGTCTGGGCTTTAGCCCGACCTGTTTACCAGCATTCCTATGGGTTCGTTGCTCCTTACTACTTAAGGTTTAAGTATGATGGGACCATCACCAACAACATTGCCTTTCCCTTAACCACTGCTCTTTATGGATTAAAAATCCGCCAGCCAATCGGGGGGGACTTTGCCTTTAGCGGAGGTTTAGCAAAAATCTACTCTCACCAAGATGTTTACCATACTGACATTGCCCGATTTGGCATTGACATCTGGATGACCACCGTGGCTATTACTGAGGGTTTTAGAGTTGCCCAGGCCAGCCTGGGAGTAAAACTCCACAACCCCAAAGACCCGGCCTCCGATTTAGTCCCAATGCTTCACCAGGTAACTGGAACCCTGTTTGAGCTTATGCTTCCTTATGAAGCCAGGTGGAAAGCCACCAAAACCAGTCGCCCAGCCGATATCTTCGGTCCAACCAATCTTCTTTCCGAAATTGAAGGGCCTGAACTGAAAGCCGAGAACTACATTGAAAAAGCCAGAAGCCTCTTTCGAGAAGAAAAGGAAACCTTAAGAGTGGCTCTTTCCCGGACCAATTACTTCAATCTTAAAAAAGTATTTGACTCTCCTGAAGAAAGCTTTCACCTTCCCGTTTACCTCTGGGCGCAACTTATATATGAATTAGCCGCCGCTTATCATTTTTCCAGCCTTTCCAAAAAAGAAGTTTTAAAGGCCCTGACTCCACTTTACTTTGCCCGCATTGCCTCGGGAATTAAAGAGCTGGCCTACCTCTCCACCCCTCTGGCCGAGGCTCTAATTCAGGGCTATGTCACCACCTTTGAACATCTCAAAGGCCATTTAATTCAGGTCTGGGAAAGAGCCAGAAGAAAAAATCAAAGTAGCGTCCTGCCTTAAGAAAAATTTCTCCTTGAGCACATTTACTGTTCTTGCTTGACCATTCCCCGCCTTGCTGACTATACTGAAAGGGTGCCCTCGTAGCTCAGATGGATAGAGCGCGGGCGTCCTAAGCCCGGCGTCGGGGGTTCGAATCCCTCCGAGGGCACCAAAAAACCAGCTCTAACCCTAAACTTTCAAAAATCGTCAACTTGGTTTATAATCAGTTTTTCTATGCTTTTTCTAAATAATCTAAAAAATAAAAAGCCCTGGCTGAAAATACTTTATACTCTCCTTCTTTTCGGACTCCTCTTTATAGGCTGCTCTCTTAAACCCGAAAAGCCGGGTTTGAAAAAAGCTAAGCCGGTCTCTTTTCCCCAAAAAGCACTTTTTAGAGCTGACCCAGCTCATCGGGGAACATATCAAACAGAAGGAGTTGAAGAACTTCAGGGAGTAAAATGGAAGTTCAACACTGCTTCCCGAATAATGTCTTCTCCAGCGGTAGCCGAGGGAATGGTTTACTTTGGTAACAACCAGGGGTATCTCTTTGCCGTTAAGGCTCTTTCTGGAAAGCTTCGCTGGAAATTTAGAACTTATGGAAGAGTTCTTTCTTCTCCAGCGGTAGCCGAGGGAATGGTTTACTTCGGCAGTAACGACACTCACTTTTATGCTCTGGAGGCGAAAAGCGGGAAAAAAGTCTGGAGCTTCAAAACTGGCGATATTGTAAGCTCCTCTCCCCTGGTTATTGGCGGAATAGTTTATTTTGGGAGCTACGATAAAAAGATATACGCTCTGGATGCTAAAACTGGAAGGGAAATCTGGAGTTTTAAAACCCGAAGCTTTATCAATGCTTCGCCAGCTTACTACCGGGGAACAATCTTTGTTGGTAGTTACGATGGCTATCTTTATGCTCTGGAAGCCAAAAGTGGAAAAATGAAGTGGAAATTTAAAGCCGGACGGGATATTCCTTTCTCGGCTGCCATCTCCCGGGGCATAGTTTATTTTGGCAGTCGGGACCGAAACTTTTATGCTCTGGAGGCGAAAGGCGGGAAAAAACTTTGGAGTTTTACAACTGACTACTGGATTTCCACCGCCCCCGCGGTAAACAACAACCTTGTCTACTTTGGTTGCCGAGATGGTTCTTTTTTTGCTCTTGATGCCCATACGGGAAAGAAAATATGGTCTTTCCTGGCGGATGGCTGGCTGCGCTCTTCTCCCGTTATCGCTGGCGACCTGATCTACTTTGGAAGCTTTGAAGGTTACCTTTATGCACTGGAGGCAAAAAGCGGAAAAGAAAGGTGGCGTTTTCAGAGCAAAGGCCTGGTTTTTGGCTCTCCAGCTGTAAACAGTGGACTGCTTTATTTTGGCAGCACCGACGGATACCTTTACGTTTTATATTGACCGGCCTGAAAAGCTTTTTTATCAGCACCTGATAGCAACTTTTCAAAATCTTTCGGGAAAAAACCTGACTGTAAAAGCAAACCCCTGATGGTTAAAATTTAACTTACAATGGCTAAAAAAGAAACCCTTTTAAGAGGTCACCACTTAATCTGCCTTCATTTTTTTCAAGGCGAAGGTTACGACCAGCCTTTCATTAAAAAATTAAACGAGATTTTAGCCCGACTAAAAAAAACTTGGGGACGGGTAGGAGAAGGACCGGACGAGCTTTGCCTGAGCTGCCCACATCTGAATAAAACTGAATGCAATTATAAGCCTGGCAGCAACGAAGAAATTGAGTACCTGGATAAGCTGGCTTTAAGACTTCTCAGGTTAAAACCGGGTGACTCTTTTAGTTTTTTTAAAATCAAGTCCCAACTTCCTTCAGTTATTGAAGAGTGGGAACGGAAAGCCTGCTTGGACTGTGACTGGAAAAAGGTCTGTCTCCCTTTGATTGGAGAGCTGAAAAGCAAAGGAAGTTTTGAGTTTTAACTTAACTTCCTGATAAGACCGGTTACCTTCCCTATAATCTCTCCCCTTTCAAAAGGAACCGACTGGTAATCGGGGTTGGCTGGTTCCAGCCAGAAACGATTGCCCTTTTTTCTGAAGATTTTAACTGTTGCCTCTCCCTCCACTAAAGCCACCACAATATCCCCGCTTTCCGCTGTTTTCTGAGGCTTTACAATCACCAGGTCTCCCTGGTGTATTCCTTTCCCCTTCAGGCTATCACCTTTAACCCGTAAAAGAAAACTGCCAGCTTCAGCTAACTCCGCCGGTAAGGGAAGAGTGACCTCAATATTTTCCAGAGCTTCAAGAGGCTTCCCGGCTGCAATGTTTCCGACTAGAGGCAAGTAGTAAAAACCGCCTTTCTCACTTCCAGGAGGGAAAACCAGAACTTCTAACCCTCTCGAGGCTTTCTTCTTTCTTCTTAAATAGCCTTTCTTCTCCAGAGTCTCAAGATGAAAAATCACCGCCGAGGTCGAGCGGAAGCCAAGAGCGAAAGCGATCTCCCTTACGCTCGGCGGATAGCCATTTCGAGAAAGAAAATCCGCTATGAAACGCCATACTTTTTCCGTTCTTTCTCCTATCTTTTTCATTTGGCTTATTTTATCCCAATTTTCTCTTCTTCGATTTCTCCAGCCAAGAGAGAAATTTTTTCTCCGGCTTATCTGAAAAATCCTTTTCTTTGTAGAACATTTGTTCTATAATACGTTTATGGTGAAAATAGGGGAGCCAGTAGAAGTAATTGTTAAGTTTGAAAAGAGCATGATAGTCCCGTTAAAAATTCGCTGGCGGGGAAGAGTCTATCCGGTAAAAGAAGTAACCGGCTGGTGGAAAAGTCGGAAAGGCCTCTCAACCTTTTTTCACCTCAGCCTGATTCTGGAAAGCGGTGATTACTATGAAGTCTCATTCGACACCGAAAGCCTGGTTTGGTACCTGGAAAGAGTGGAAACAGCCGTCTAAACGGATTGTCGTCCATGTTGACATGAACTCTTACTTTGCCTCGGTGGAGCAGGCTCACCGTCCCCAGCTACGAGGAAAGCCGGTGCTTGTTGCCGCTGACCCTTTCGGAAACCCGAAAGGAAGGCGCTCGGTGGTTGCTGCTGCCAGCTACGAGGCTAAAAAGTTTGGTATAAGCTCGGGAATGCCTCTTTTTGAAGCTCTTAAGCTCTGCCCTCAAGCTATAATCGTTGGGGGAAATCCGGAGAAATACTCCTTCCTTTCCTACCGCTTCTACAACTTACTTCATTCCTACACCGACTTAGTAGAAGTTTACTCTATTGATGAAGCTTTTTTAGACATCACCCACACCCACCACCTTTTTAAAGGAGCGGAGAACCTGGCTTTCCAGCTTAAAGAAAGGATAAAAAAAGAACTGGGAATTACCTGTTCGGTGGGGATAGCTCCCAATAAACTGGTTGCTAAAATGGCTTCGGAGTGGCAAAAACCCGATGGCTTAAGCCTGGTAAAAGAAGAAGACCTGCCGAAAATCCTCTGGGAAAGACCGGTTGAAGAAATCATTGGAGTAGGTCCGAGAAGAAAACTTAAGTTAGCTCGGATGGGAATAAAAACCATAGGAGATCTGGCTTCCACCTCCCCCTCTAATCTTCGCCAGGTTTTTGGAATAGTCGGTGAGTATCTCTATAACGCCGCCTGGGGAAAGGATGACCAGCCGGTAACGCCCTTTCCTCCTTCTCCCAAATCTCTCAGCCACTCCCTCACGGTGGAAAAAAATCTTCAAACCTCTGAAGAGAAAGAGGCTTTGCTCCTTTACCTCACCGATGAGCTTGCTTTCCGCCTGCGAAAAGAGGGTCTTAAAGCAGGAAAAATAGCGGTCGGCCTTCGCTTCCTTGACCTTTCCTTCAAGTTCAAAGAAGTAACCATCTTTCCTCCAACTTCCAGCACTCGCCGCCTCTTTGCTTACGCTCTGAAAGGTTTGAGAAAGCTTCCCTTAAGACTCCCGGTAAGACTGATGGCTGTAGCTTTTTCTTCACTACAGGAGGGAAAGGAAGAACAGCTAAGCCTTTTTACTAACGAGCGCCGGGAGCTCGAGAAAGAAAGGGCTAAAGATAAAATTGTCCAGAAGTTTGGGTCAGAAGCTATTTTTTACGCCTCTTTCCTAAAGATAAAGCCCCATATTTTCAAAGAGACCCCAGCCACCGGTCTTAACTAAAACAGATCTTTTTCTCAATCAACCTCGCCAGCCAAAACGGGTAAATAGCTTGTTTAGTTTAAAGAGCAGGCTTAAAATAATATTTTGTGGGGGATTAGCTCAGTGGGAGAGCGCCTGCTTTGCACGCAGGAGGTCACCGGTTCAAGTCCGGTATCCTCCACCAGTCTGAATAGACCGAACCCTCCCGGGATAAAACTCTCTGAAAACAAAAAACAAAAATAGGGCCAGGCAGAGGATAGCAGTGACAATTACCCCCGGGTATTTACCGCCATACCCGCTTGCCGTCCAATGCTTGTAAAGTATCCCCGAATAAGCCCAGATTAGAACCAAACCATAGGGCAGGCTTTTATCCTTATGCATTCGGCAAACACCGATCAGGGCCCCAGCTACCAAGATAATACTCGTCCAGACAGAATCAGCCAGGCCAAAACCTTTCCAGCCCGCACTGACCAGAAAGACTGTGATGTTAGCAATAGTCGCCACTGTAATCCAGCCAAAGTAAAGGCTGAAAGGAGTTAAGATTAGTAGTTTTTCTGGAAGGGTCATTTGCTCAATTCGCAAAACATCAGCGATTTTAATGAGAAGGGTTAGCAAAACCAGCATAATTAGAACTGACGGGCCAATGAAGTCATAATGCCAGGCAAACACCCAGAAAACATTAGCTATTGAGGTTGGAACGAAAAAGGTATTAACCTTTTCTAAAAGCTCTTCTTTCCTTTGAAGTCTATCCGTACTAGTTGGCCAGAATTGAAAGAAAACATAGGCAGCCAGGAAAAGATAAATCAAGCCCCAGATAGAAAAGGTAAACCCGGCGGGAGTAAATAAGTTGGGGTAGGCGTCGGATATCTCGCCTGTTGAACGATTATTAAGCGGCAGAGAGACAGCTAAAAAATTTATTGCTACCATTGCCAGATAAGTAATCGCTGCCAGAACTTTAAAAATAACTCTTCTCACGACTTTAGATTATAAAAACAAAGAATGCTTCAGGCAAAATTTTTCTAACAAATAAAAAGAAAGCAATAAAGATTTAGATGACTTTTAAGGGCTAAAGTTTAATTTGCCTGTTGAGAAAAGCCATTGAAAGACTTACCCTTCGGGCTAGCATTTCTTAAACTCCCGACAAAAAACTTCCTTTTTCTGGTTTTCAGGAACGATAGTTGACAAACTGGAAAGCCTGGCCAAAGTCTTTTTCTTTTAAGTAAGCAATACATTTCTGGAGTTCGTCAATTTTTTTGCTGCTCACTCTGACCTGATTTTCCTGAACCTGAGCTTGGACTTTCAAGCCTGAACGCTTGATTTCCTTTATTATCTCCCGGGCTTTATTTGCCGAAATTCCCTCAACAATCCGGGCTTTAATTTTTGCCCGACCCCCGGCCGCAGGCTCAGGTTTGGAAAAAACAACATTTTTAAGCGGGACCTTCCTTTTTACCAGTTTCTCCTTTAGCAAATCGGCAACCACTCGGGCTTTGTAATCGTCAGAGGAGTTAATTTCCACTTCTTCTCCTTCCCGCCTGATAGTGGTAGCCGTCCCCTTTAAATCAAATCGCTGACTGACTTCTTTTAAGGCGATGTTTAAAGCATTGTCAACTTCCTGAAAATCAACTCGGGAAACAATGTCAAAGGAAGGCATTTTTTCCTCCTTTCAGTTAAAACAATCACTTAATTCCTTAATATAGCATAGGGTGAGCAAAAAAGAAGAACGGTTTTTTTTAATTTTCCAAAGTCCTGTAACAATTCAGGTTCAGTTGTCAAAGCTCCCGAAAAAGAAAGCAATAAGTTTTAAAATAAAAATATGAAAAAACAAAAGAATCAATTTTTTTTGATGCTTCTCTTTTTCCTTTTGATTTTCCTTTCCTTTCGCCTCTTTTCTGACCTTAAAAAAACTATCCCGCCGGAAAACCACCCCTCTCAGCTGGCAAAAACTCAAAAATGGGAAAAAGCTACTTTAATAAAAGTAATAGACGGTGACACTCTGCTCGTAAAAATTGATCGAAAAAAAGAAAAGGTAAGGCTTATCGGGATTGACTGTCCGGAAAAAGGAGAGCCTTACTTCGAAAAAGCTCGGGACCTCGCTCGCCGCTTAACCGAAGGCCAGGAAATACGGCTCTATCGAGACGTTTCCGAAAGGGACCGTTATGGGCGGCTTTTGCGGTATGTCTATACCGACCATACTTTTCTCAACGCTGAACTGGTTGCCCGGGGCTACGCCCGGGCCGTGGCTTACTCTCCGGACCTGAAATACTTTTTCTTTTTCCTTCAGTTAGAAAAAGAGGCGCAAAAACAAAAAAGAGGAATTTATGGTAAGCTTATTGAGCCTTAGATTTTTTATTTAAACCAGACTTTCATCTGAGTTTGAAATTTTTCAAGAGAGGAGGTTAGTTTGGAAGCAGTTTTTCTTAAAGCCTGCCGGAGAGAAAAAACTCCTTACACTCCCATCTGGATAATGCGCCAGGCCGGGCGCTACTTGAAAGAGTATCGGGCAATACGAGAGAAGTACTCTTTCCTCGCTATGTGTAAAACGCCTGAGCTTATCCTTGAAGTTACCAGGCAGCCAGTGGACTTAATCGGAGTTGATGCAGCTATTCTTTTTTCCGACATTTTAATTCCAGCCGAAGCTATGGGAATTGGACTTGAGTTTTATGAAGGAAAGGGACCGGTTCTTAATCCTCCCATCCGCAGCTTAAAACAGGTAGAGGAGTTGAGAGTGCCGGAACCCGAAGAGGAACTTTCTTTTGTTCTTGAAGGAATAAAGCTTTTAAGGAAAGAGCTTCCTTCAAACATTGCCCTAATTGGTTTTGCCGGCGCTCCCTTTACCGTCTCCAGTTACCTGGTTGAAGGAGGGAGCAGTAAAAACTTTGCCGAAATAAAAAAGATGATGTTTGATGAACCCTCTCTTTTCTTTAAGCTTATGGAAAAGGTCACCCAGACTACCGAAAAGTATTTGAAAGCCCAGATTAGAGCCGGAGCCCAGGCAGTTCAGATTTTTGAGTCCTGGGCGGGTGCTCTTTCTCCTTCAGACTACGAAAATTATGTTCTGCCCTTTTCCAGAAAACTAATCGCTTCTTTAAAAGAGGAAGAAGCGCCGGTAATCCACTTTGCCAATGGCGCCTCCACCTACCTTCACCTGATAAAGGAAACCGGCGCTCCGGTCTACGGAGTTGACTGGCACATTGACCTTGATGTGGCCTGGAAAACACTAGGAGAAGTGGCTATCCAGGGAAACCTGGACCCGGTGGTTCTTCTGGCTGACGGAGAAGTGGTAGAGAGAAAAGCTCGGGAAATTTTAATAAAAGCGGGTCAAAAACCGGGACACATTTTCAATCTGGGACATGGGATTTTGCCTCAAACTCCTGTTGAGAATGCCAAAAGACTGGTTGAAGCGGTCCATCAATTCAGCCGAGCTTAAAGATGGAAAAGTTTGCTGTTCTGCTTTTAGGCTATGGTGCCGCCTCTTCTCCGGAAGAGGCCCCAGATTTTGTCCGAAACCTGGTTCGGGAAATCTCGGGCCGCGAACCTCCAGTCCAGGCTCTTAAAGAGGCCGAAAGAAAATATCGGGAAGTTGGGGGCTCACCCTACCTGAGAATTTCCGAAAAACAAAGAAAGCTTCTAAAAAGCTATTTAAAGGAAAAATTTCCGAAGAAAAAAATTATCGTCAAATTAGCTTACCGCTATGGCCAGCCTTCTTTTTCTTCAGCCTTAAACGAAGTTTTAACTTTTAAACCTGACTCTTTATTTTTTCTAAGCCTTTCTCCTTTTCCTTCGCCCTATGGATCAACGGGCTATTTTAAAAAAATCAAATCCCTTT
Source organism: Candidatus Geothermocultoraceae bacterium (assembly GCA_036796755.1). Classification (GTDB taxonomy): domain Bacteria; phylum Actinomycetota; class Aquicultoria; order SKW223; family CALKMS01; genus CALKMS01. The sequence continues at coordinate 17,771 of DAIRCJ010000023.1, forward strand.
TAAAAAAAACAAATTATAAAGGAAAAACCTTCTTTATTGCTGACTGGAGTGAGCATCCCTTCTTTTTCCAGGCCTGGGAAGAAAAAATCCAGAACACGCTGGGGAAAATCCCTTCTCATTTAATCAGCTCTACCCGCCTTATCTTTACTTTTCACAGTTTACCCCTGAAAGTTGCCCGGGATTTTCCTGAGTATCAAGAAACAGCCCGGAAAATCTCGGAAAAACTAAGCCAAAAACTAAAAATGGAAGGAGAGGTTGCCTTTCAAAGCGGAAAGGATGAAGGCTGGTTAGAGCCGAGCTTAAAGGCTGTGATCAAAAGAACTGCGGAAAGAGGGGGGAAAGCTTTGTTGGTTGTTCCTCTGGGAACAATAACCGACCATCTGGAAACCCTCTACGACCTTGATGTGGAAGCTAAAAGCCTGGCGGAAGAAGAGGGTTTAAAATTTTATCGGGTTTCTGCTTTAAACGACTCTTTCCTTCTCATTCAAGCCCTGGGGGAAACACTGAGCCAGAAGTTAAAATCAAAGAGCCCTCTTAAATCTCTTAGCTTAAAGATAAAACCTTCTCGGCGTTAATCTGAAAAACAGGACTTTTTTCTCCCAGCCAGGAAAAAAGGGTTTCTTTTTCTTCTTTCTGGCAGCGAAAGGGAAAGTCGCTTCCAAAAACCACTCTTTCCTCGCCTATTTTTTCCATTAAAGCCAGAAACTTTTCTCTTCCTAAAGGGTGAAGGGTATAGGAAGTGTCAAAAAAGACCTGAGGAAAGGGAAGAAGGAGTTCAATTTCTTCCCAGCGCTGGTAACCTCCAAGGTGAGCCAGAACAACTTTTAAGTCCGGAAACTTCTTTAAAACCGAAACAAACATTTCCGGTTCAGAAAACTTGCCCTTTCTTCCTCCTTCTTCATCGCCAGCGTGGAAAAGAATTACCAACCCCAGCCTTTCAGCCAGCTTATAAAGAGGAAAAAGTCGTGAATCTGAAGGATTTATCTTCCAGGCATTGGGTTGAATTTTTAAGCCAACCAAACCAAGCTGTGGAAAAGCCTCCACCACCTCCAGAGAAGCCTCAGGATGATAGCTCCCGAAAGGAATAATTTTTCCTTCTGTCTCTTGAGCCAGCTTTCCGTACCAGAAGTTGCTGGAAAGGTGCTCGGGACGGGTAGCAATTGGCAAAACCACCGATTTATCAATGCCTGCTTCA
>DAIRCJ010000024.1:0-18960 GCA_036796755.1 Candidatus Geothermocultoraceae bacterium
TGCCAAATATGCCTCTTCTTTCTACGGACCTTTTCGGGAGGCAGCCGAATCGACCCCTCAGTTTGGCGACCGCCGAGCCTATCAGATGGACCCTCCAAACGCTTTGGAGGCTTTAAGGGAAGTGGCTCTGGATATTGAGGAAGGAGCTGATATTGTAATGGTTAAACCTGCTCTGGCTTACCTTGATATCATCCTTAGAGTTAAAGAGCAGTTTGGTTACCCAACGGCGGCTTACAATGTTTCTGGCGAGTATTCAATGGTTAAAGCAGCTGTTCAGAGAGGCTGGCTTGAAGAAAAAAGGTTGGTTATGGAAGTTTTAACTTCCATCAAGCGAGCTGGGGCTGACTTAATCCTCACTTATCACGCCAAAGATGTTGCTCGCTGGTTAAAGGAAGGCTAAAGACTCTGACGGCTTTTCCCGTATTTTATATTTCGGAAAAAGTTTTAAAACTGTAAGTGGAAAGGAAGAAAGAGATGGAAAAGGAATTTTCTTTTACCGGAGTTCAGTCCGAGCTGAAAAAATCGCCTTTAAGAATGATTGCCTGGGAGGTTACCCGGGCTTGCAATCTTGATTGCGTTCATTGCCGGGCTGCCGCTGTTAATGAGCCTTTGCCAACTGAGTTCACCACTAAAGAAGCTTACAATTTTTTGTCTGAAGTTGCCTCTTTTGCCCGCCCAGTAATTATTCTGACTGGCGGGGAACCACTTTTAAGAGGAGACATCTTTGATATTGCTGCTTTTGGTAAAAAACTGGGTCTTCAGATGGTCATGGCTCCTAATGGCACACTGATTAACGATGCGGTTACAGCTGAGATGAAAAAAGTAGGGATTGACCGGGTTTCAATTAGCATTGATGGTTCAAGAGCGGAGATCCACGATGCTTTCCGTCGGGTCCCTGGTGCTTTTGAAGGTGCTTTAAGGGGAATTGAAGCTTTGAAACGAGCTGGGATTAGTTTCCAGATAAACACTACCGTTACCCGGCATAACCTTGAAGACCTTCAAAACTTGCTTGAGTTGGTCAAAAAACTTGGAGCTGCGGCTTGGCATGTTTTTCTTCTGGTTCCAACCGGCCGGGCTAAAGAGATGAAAGAGGAAGAGATCTCGCCTGCTGATTATGAAAAAACTTTAAACTGGCTCTATACTGTGCAAAGAAATGAGGAAATTTTTGTCAAGCCAACTTGCGCTCCCCACTACTATCGAATTTTTGTTCAAAGAAGCCAGAAAGAAGGGAGGCCTCTAGAGCTTCCTCACCAGCGCTATGAGAGAATGACCAGGGGTTGTTTGGGAGGTATCAGCTTTTGCTTTGTTTCCCACGAGGGCGAGGTTTATCCTTGTGGTTATCTGGAAGTTCTGGCTGGTCGAGTAAGGGAAGAGGGTTTTCGAAAAATCTGGGAAAACTCCCCGCTTTTTCTGGAACTGAGGGACTTCAGACGCCTGAAGGGTCGCTGTGGAAGATGTGAGTATGTTAATTTTTGTGGTGGTTGTCGAGCTCGGGCTTACTCAATCCACTCTGATTACCTGGCTGAAGAGCCCTACTGTGTTTATCAACCGAAAGGTAAGGATTTAAAATAGATTTTATTTAGAAATAAGTTTGGAGTGGGTTAAACCTGGAGGGATTTTGAACTTAAGAAAAGGAAAGTCTTCAGAAGATAGCTTCAGCGCTCCTTGCCTTAAATTGGGCAACCAGCTCTTTTCTTTCTCTTCCCATCGCCCTCTGGTAATGGGCATTTTAAATGTTACCCCTGATTCTTTTTCCGATGGAGGTCTTTATTTTCGCTTTGCTGACGCTGTTAAACATGGCTTGAAGCTGGTTGAAGAAGGAGCAGACATTATTGATGTTGGGGGTGAGTCAACTCGGCCGGGAGCCCGGCCAGTTCCCTGGAAAGAGGAAGCCCAAAGGGTAGTTCCGGTGATTAAGAAATTAAAAGAAGAAACAGGTGCCCTTGTCTCTGTTGACACATACAAGCCGGAGGTTGCTTCGGAGGCTTTGGAAGCCGGAGCTGATCTGATAAACGATGTTTTCGGCTTGCGGCAGCCGGGAATGCTGGATTTAGTGGCCGAAGTTAGAAAACCAGTGGTGATAATGCATATGAAAGGCACGCCCCAGAATATGCAGGACAACCCGGTTTATAAAGATGTGGTGAAAGAAGTTTATTGTTTTCTTTCTGCCCAGAGGGATAAAGCCTTTCAAGCGGGTTTAAAGTCCGATCAGGTTATTGTTGATGTGGGCATTGGGTTTGGAAAAACACTTGAGCACAATTTGGAGTTGATCCGCCGTCTTGATTATTTTAAAAAACTTGGCTGTCCTATTTTGCTTGGTCCCTCAAGGAAGTCATTTCTTGGGCTTATTTTGGATTTACCAGTAGAAGAGAGACTGGAAGGCACTCTGGCGGTGGTAGCAATAGCCGTTCTTAAAGGTGCCAATATTTTCCGGGTTCACGATGTAAAAGAAGCTCTTCGGGCAGTTAAGGTGGCTACCGCTCTTAAAGAAAATTAACCTTTAAATTCTTCACTAAGCAGTTTATAATTTACTAAAAGAGAGTGAGGAAGTGATTAGAAAAGTTGGATTGTCCAAGATGTGGGGCTCCCTTACCTGAAGACGAGAAAAATCTTTGCCCTTATTGCTTTTTTCTTTTAGGAAACATTTCCCGAGAAGGAGAAAGGAAATCAATAGGAGAAGTCAGTACTTCTCCGGGGGCTCAAGCAAGCGAGGAAGAAAGGGCTGCTGATGAGAGCGGAGTGGTAACCGAAAGAACTCCCTACTCTCTTACCATGCTTCCCTCGGTGCCTTCTATTGAAGAAGAGGACCTTGAGACGGTTGATTTTTTTGGAACAAAACTAAAGCTCAAACGGAAGGGGTTGGCTCAAATTCTTTCTATGGATTTGCGAGAAATGCTCACCGGTGACTGGAGGATAGTTAAAAGAAGAGACCCTTCCACCATTACTGCCGCTGTTCCTACCTTGAGCGAGGAAGCTTCACTGGAAGAGTTTATTGATTATCTAGTCTGGGCTGGCCAGGTCTTTGGTTTTGGAGTTCAGAAAAACCTCTGGTCGAGCGAGACCGGTCGAAAAATCTGGATTCAGCCTATTATTGAAGACTTTTCCATCGAAGGTGCTGTTCGGCTCATTGAAGGCTTGCTTTCTTCGGAGACAAAACTTAAAGAGCCAATATCTTTTTTGCTGGTTGTCCCCTCTCAAGCGCAGGCCGGTGTCTTTAAGGCAGCGATCGTTAAAAAGGAGGCTCTTCACCTAATCAATGTCATTGCCTTTGAAGACTTGCGCCTGCTTCTGGCTTTAAAGGAAAGCGGCTGCCTCTCTCATCATTCCATTACTACTTTACTTTTCCCTCTGGCCGGTTTGGATGTTCACCAGATACTTGAAGTTGTAGCCGAAGCTGTTAAAGCTTTTCCAAAGTCTCCCTGATTAACTGGTAAAGTGCGTAAATTAAAGCTGAAAGGAAAAAGCTTAAAAGAAGAGGCACTTCAACTTTGGCCCCGGGCAGGCTAAACAGAGGGAGAAGCCAGGTATAAGAAGCCCAGAGCAAAATTGTGGCTGAAACCAGTCCGGCTAGACTTCCCTGCCATTGTTTAAGAAAAAAACGTCCAACAAAACCAAGAGCCAGTGCGCTTAAACCCCAGACTGCAATCTGGACTAAAAGTACCGGTTCTTTAGAGAAAGGAAGAATAAGTTTTAAAGCGGCCTGGAAAAGAGTATCTTTGGGACTTAATCCGGGATAGGGGAGGAATTTATTGGGAAGGTTAAAAGGCCAGAGAAAAGCACTTTCTTTGATAGTCTTGAGCTGGAAAATCTCAAAAAACAAGCAACCCACTCCGGCAATCAAGGGAGAGTAAGAGGTTTTAATAAAAAGGCCAATTAAGAGGGGGAAGGCCAGGGTGGCGCGGAAAGGAACCAGAATAAAGACGAGAAAGGGAAGTATTCCGTAAACTGGTTTTAGTTCGTTAAAAAGTGCAGCGTAAAAAGCCAGTAAAATAAAGAAAATTAAAGCCTGAACAACAGAGATTTTAGTTAAAGGAAGAGAAAATATTAAAACTAAGGTCCAGAGGGTAAGGCGGTTAGAAAGAAAAGTTAGAATTAGAGGGAGGAGAATTATCAGAAGTTTTAAGTTTGATGGGTAGAAAGTGCTTTTTTGAAGGTAGTAATAGGTTATCACTGAAGAAGCAACTCCCAGGAAGGCTGCTTCAAGATAGTAAGATTGCTGAACAATCCTTTCCCAGATTGAGATTTTTCTTTCCGGGATAGTTTTTTTAGTCACTGATTTCCCCAGAGCTTCAGTTACCTGTTCCGGGGGGAGAGAAGGAGCCACAGTGAGAAGAGCTTGCTTGAAAGCTCGGGCCGACTCGTAGCGAACATCCGCATCTTTGGAAATGGCTTTTAAGGTGATAGTGTCCAGTTCCTTGGGCACCTCTGGATTTACCAGGCTGGGGGGAGAGGGGTTAAAGTTGATAATGCGGCTGGCGGTTTCCCGAAAACTGCCAGCGTAAAAGGGGTTCTGACCAGTTAAAGACTCATAAAGCACCGTCCCCAGGGCAAAAATATCAGTTGTTTCATCAACGAACCTTCCGGTTATCTGTTCCGGGGACATATAACCAAGGGTGCCGACGATTTTTTTCTCGCTGAAGTCCCGGCTTATTAAGCGAGCAATTCCAAAATCAGTTACTTTGACCCGACCGTCCTTAAGCAAGATGATGTTTTCAGGTTTAATATCCCGATGAATAATTTCAAATCGATGGGCATAATCAAGAGCTTCGGTAACTTGAGAGGCAACCGAGACAGCTTGAGGAACGGTGAGGCGCCCTCTTTCCAGAAGAATGTCTCTTAAAGTTGGCCCATCCAGGTATTCCATAATAATGTAGTAATATTCGGGCGTTTCCTCAAACTCATAAACGGTCACTATGTTGGGATGACTGAGGTTAGCTAAGGTTCTCAGTTCACGCAGGACCCGGGGGGCGGTAGTCGGGGAAGCAACTATTCTTTTGATGGCTACTTCCCGGCCTATTTTAGTGTCAAAAGCCTTGAATACCTGACCGGTTGCTCCTTCCCCAATTTTTTGTAAAACCCGGTATCTATTAATTAAAAGTTCTTCCATTGAAGAAAATATTACCATTTACCTCTAAAAAATCCAATGGAAATTCCCCGGTTTTCCTTGACGCCAGAGGTTATGGTTAGCTATAGTTTAACTGGTATGAATTTAGTAAGGCGCTTCTTTTCTGCTATCAGAGAGTATCCTCAGCTTGGCTTTTACCTTGTTCTTTTAGTTTTATTCTTACTGACCTGGGCTTTTTCTTTGACCTTGAAGCCTGGTTTCTGTCAGACCTGTCATGAGATGAAAGTGGCATACAACTCCTGGAGAAAATCTCCCCATCAGGGAATTAACTGTCTTAGCTGTCATGTTGAGCCAGGCTTTCTTAACCTTTTAATTGACAAGGCGAAAGCTTCAAAGGAACTGTTTCTTCATTTTACTGGCGGCTACGAAGAGCCAATAAACAAAGGAAGTGAGCTTAGCAAGGAACTTCCTTCAGAAAACTGCCTTTCCTGTCATCCCGAGCAAGGCAAAAAAAGTAGTCTTTCGGTAATGATTGATCATCGCCCTCACCTTAAAGAGGGCTTGACCTGCGCTTACTGTCATAATCGGGTGGGGCATCCCCAAGTTAAACAATATTCAGAACGGATGAGTATGAGTTTTTGCCTTGATTGCCATAAAAAGAAAAAGGGTCCGATCAGGTGTGAGGCCTGCCATCCTGAAGGATTTAAACTAACCCCGGTTTCTCACCAGGATAAAAACTGGAAAAATAGGCACGGGAAGGAAGCAAAAGAAAGCCTGAAACCCTGTCTTTACTGCCATTATAACAAAAAGGCTTTTTGCGACCGCTGTCATAAATTAGAAATGCCCCATCCTGGTGGCTGGCTTTCGGTTCACAAAGAAAACAGGTCTCTCTTTAAATTGTGCTCTCGCTGTCATACCGACCCATACTACTGCGAAAAGTGTCATCACCCTGGCTATAGCCCCCCTCGGGAAAAATGGCGGGCAGTTCATAAAAGAGTGGTCAAGCAAAAAGGAAGTTCCTGGTGTTTTAAGTGCCACGGGTCAAACGCCTTTTGCAATCGCTGTCATTTAGGCTGGTAAATTTTTTTTAAATGGGTTATTTTTTTACTTATCTTTCTCTCGGTTCCAACCTTGGCGATCGTTTGGAAAATCTAATCCAAGCTCTAAAGAGAATAAAAGAAGAGGGAAATTTAATTATCAGAGTTTCTTCGGTTTACGAAACCCGGCCCTTGGGGAAAACCAATCAGCCCGATTTTCTTAATCTGGTTGCAGAAGTAAAAACCAAGCTTTCCCCCTTTTTATTTTTAGCCTTGCTTCAAAGGATTGAAAATGAGATGGGAAGGGTAAGGAAAGAAAAGTGGGGACCACGAATTATCGATATTGACCTGATTTTCTATGAAGATTTAGAAATTGAGTCGCCAGAACTTACTCTACCTCATCCCTTGTTTAAAGAAAGAGCTTTTGTTCTCATCCCTTTAATGGAAGTTCTTCCTAAAATTCCACCGGGCTTCCAGGCTCGGGCTTTTAAAAAAGGCTTTGAGGCCGGAGTGATTCTCTACCCAGTTGATAAGGAAACCAGGCGAAGAATAAAAAACTTGGAAGAGAGGGGCTGATTAAAGAGGTTCTACCCTCTCTTTGCTTTTAATTGAAAGCTGGTATAATCTTCCCTATGTTTGACCGAAAGTTTTTCTTGGCCTTTCTTTTAACCTTTTTTTGCTTTGCTTTTTTAAGTGGCTGTGGTTTTAAGAAACCAGGCGTAAAAAAAGAAAGGAAAAATTTATTCCTCCAGAGGAAAACTAAACCTTCTTATTTTTGTCCTTTTTGCGGAGCTAAAATAGAAGACCGTGGCTTGATTGAGAGGAAATCGCTGGTGGTTAAAGTGGAGAACTCCCCGGGAGCACGTCCTCAATCGGGTTTGAGCAAAGCTTGTTTAATATATGAGTTTCCGGTTGAAGGTTTTATCACCAGGTTTAATCTTATTTACCTGCATAATGATTCAGAGACGGTTGGACCGGTGAGAAGTGGACGTCTTCCCGACTTGGAAATCCTTAGCCAGTATCAGGGGGTGCTCGTTTTTTCAGGTGCCAGTCGGAAAGTGATGTCAAGGCTCAGAGCCAGCCCTTTTATTCTTATTGACCATGGGGGGCACGGGTCACTTTTCTGGAGAAGTCGTTATCGGAAAATGCCTCATAACCTTTATACTAATACCCGGAAAATTAGAGAATACTTAAGCAATAAAGGTCTGGAAAACAAGGTTAGCCATACGGGTTTTCTTTTTAAAAACGACAACCCGGTTTCAACACCGACCGCCTCAAGCCTGGGCGTTAATTTTTCCTCAACCTGTCGGGCTCGATTTACTTATGATTCAAAAACCAACAGTTACCTCCGTTATCAGCTAAACCAACCTCTGATTGATGCTTTGAGCGGAAAGCAGCTGAAAGCCAAAAATGTCATCTTTCTTTTTGCCCGACTTTACTGGACAGGTCTTAAAGATAAGAGAGGTTCTAATAGTCCGGATTTCTCATTAAAGGGTGAAGGTAAGTCTCTGGTTTTTACTGACGGCGCTGCCATCAAAGCTCGCTGGCATTCACGGGCAGGCGCTCCCTTTCTTTTGAGTGAAAAAGGGGAGGAAATTAAACTTAACCGTGGCTTGACTTGGATTGAAGTTATACCTTCCAATGGCTCAATCTCCTGGTTTTATAAGTAAGATTTTATATGATTAAGATTAACGGAAGGAAGAGTATTTTGGCGAAACTTTTTAAAAGGAAAGTCTTATTTCTCTGGCTGATATTTCTTTTTCTGATTGGCTGTTCCTTTTCGTCTTCTTTAAAACTTAAGAAAAAATTAGCTGAAAAAGGGGAAAGTCAGGATACTGGAGAAAAAATAAGTCAAACTGTTAATTCTGGAAACGCTCCTTCTTTTCTTTTTAACCTGGAGAAAAAAGATATTGAGAACTTGAAGAAAACTCTGGTAGTATTGAAGTTGAAGCAGGGAGAAGTAAAGATTAAGTTGTTCCCGGAAGAAGCTCCTATTACCTGTGCTAACTTTGTTTACCTGACGAAAAAAGGATTTTACAACGGAACGCGTTTTCATCGGGTGGTTAAAAATTTTGTCGTTCAAGGAGGAGATCCTCTGAGTAAGGACGATTTCCCGGGAAATGATGGCACCGGGGGACCGGGCTATACTATTCCAGCTGAGTTTAATGATCTACCTCACAAAGCGGGAACAGTAGCTATGGCCCGGAGTCAGGACCCCGACAGCGCGGGCTCGCAGTTTTATATCTGCCTTTCTCCTCAGCCTCAGCTGGACGGGAATTACACGGTTTTTGGTCAGGTAGTTGCCGGGTTTGAAGTGGTTAAACAAATAAAAATGGGCGAACCAATTCTTTATGCGACCCTGATTAAAAAGGAATAACTTCACTTTTTTGTTAAAAGAACTTGGGTTATCCTAAAGCCTTAGGAAACTGAAGTTAGAGAGGAGAGCTTGTTCAATTCGCTGTGGTTTTAAGTTAAAATATTTTAACTTTATTATACCCTTTTGGAGGTAAGAGCTTGGGACTTGAAGGCAATTTAAAGGAGTTCAGTCTAGCTGAGGTTTTAAAGTTAATTGAAGTTTCTAAGAAAACCGGCTTATTAAACATTACTCGCCCGGGAGCCGAGGGGCAGATTTATTTCCGAGAAGGGAAAGTTTATTTTGCTCGTTCCGACTGGAACCGAACTTCTTTGGGAGTGCGTCTTTTAAGGGCCAAAAAAATAACCCGAGAGCAATTAGAAACCGCTTTAAACATTCAGAAAAAAGAGGGGGGAAAGAGGCGACTTGGTCAGATCCTGGTGGAGAAAAAATACATTGACCAGGAAAGCCTGGAAGTTTTTATTCAAAGACAGATTTTAGACAGTGTTTTTGATATTTTTCGCTGGCCCGAGGGAAACTTTGCTTTTGAGGCCGGGAAGGTTGCCGAAGAAGAGGATATAGGCATTTCCGTTTCTACTGATAATCTGATAATGGAATCAACCCGTCGACTTAAAGAGTGGGAAAGAATCAGGCAAAAGATTCCTTCTCTTGATATTGTCTTTCGAATGGCTGAGGCTCCGGGTGAAGGAGAGAGAGAAATACTTTTGAAGCCCAAAGAGTGGAAAGTTTTACGATTTGTTGATGGAAATCGGGATATTAATACCATCATCAGGGCTCTGGGGATTAGCGATTTCGAAGCCTGCAAAATCTTTTACGGTCTATACTCTGTAGGATTGCTGGAAGTGGTGGGAGGGCCGCAAACCTCATCTTTGCAAGAAAAAGAAGTTGACTTTTAAATCTTCCTCTCCCTTTTAATTTGGTTTTTACTTTAGCCTCTTTTATCTTGTCTTTTTTATTGTTGGTTGTGATAAAATTCAAAAGATGAAATCAAGCAAAAGGCCAAGCTGGGATAGTTATTTTTTGACCATTGCTACTCAGGTTAAAACCCGCTCGACCTGTTTGAGAAGACAGACCGGGGCAGTCCTGGTAAGAGAGAAACGAATTTTAACTACTGGCTATAATGGTGCTCCTCGGGGGCTAAAGCATTGCCTGGAAATTGGTTGTTTGAGGGAAAAGCGGGGGGTGGCTTCAGGCGAGAGACACGAACTTTGTCGAGGTCTACATGCCGAACAAAACGCAATTTTACAGGCAGCGATTTACGGCGTCTCAGTGGATAAAGCTGTTCTTTATACCACTCATTTTCCTTGCTCCCTTTGTGCTAAAATGCTTATAAATGCGGGAATTGTGAAAGTTTTTTATCTTGAGGATTACCCTGATGAGCTATCTTTAAGCATGCTTAAGGAAGCGGGGGTGACTTTAAAAAAACTGAGTATTTAAAATGAGCTTTTACTTAGTGATTTTTATTGTTGGGTTTGGTTTGTCTTATCTCCTTACCCCTTTAGCCGGTCGGTTGGCGATTAAGCTGGGGGCAGTTGACCATCCCGACCATCGCAAAGTCCATGTTAGGCCGGTGCCTCGCCTAGGAGGTCTGGCAATTTATTTGGCTGCTTCTTTTGCTGTTTTGGTGGGAGTTTTTCGCTGGCTGGAGGAGGGAAAGGCTTTTTTGATTAAGTCAAATGAACTACTTGGTTTAGCTCTGGCAGCGGGGGTGATTATTATGGTAGGTGTGGCTGATGATTTTCGCAGTCTGAAACCCCGGGAAAAGTTTATTGGGCAGTTTCTGGCGGCGGTAGTTCTTATTTATTTCGGTTTTAACATTGATTTTATTCGCCTTCCTTATGTTGGAGTCCTTTCTTTTGGTTTCTGGGCTGCTCCCCTTACTTTTTTCTGGCTGGTTTCCTTTATGAATATCGTAAATTTTATTGATGGGCTGGATGGTTTAGCGGCCGGGGTTTCAGCCATTGCCGCTTTAAGTTTCTTTTTTTACAGTTTTAAAATTGGCCAGCATTTCACTGCTCTCCTTTCTCTGGCGGTAGCCGGGGCCTCTCTGGGGTTTCTGCGACATAATTTTTTCCCGGCGAAGATTTTTATGGGTGACACTGGAAGCCTGTTTCTGGGTTTGGTTCTGGGAGCGGTTACCGTTCAGGGAATTTTAAAAAGCCTGGCTTTAGCTGCTTTTTTCTTTCCTTTAATTGTTATGGGTGTCCCTATCCTTGATACTTTTTTTGCTATTTTGAGGCGCCTTATCAGGAGACGTTCTATTACCGAACCGGACAAGGAACATCTTCATCACCGGTTTTTAAAAAAGGGCTTTTCTCAGCGGCGAACTGTTTTGATTATTTATCTCTGGACAGCTCTTCTGTGTTTTGCCGGGCTTTCTTTTCGCTTTACCTCACTTAACTTTTACCGAATGAGCCTTATTTTGATGTTTATTGTTAGCTTGATAGTCGCTTACTATATGGGTCTTTTTGAAGAAATTCTGGAGCTTTCCAGAAACAGCAGAAAAAAGGGTGAAAGATAAGAACTGGTTAAAGGATCTGGCTTACTATAGCAGCTGGGGTTTTGACTTTGCCGCTTCGGTTCTGGTATTTACTTACCTTGGCTACTGGCTGGACAAAAAGTATTCTACCCGTCCCTGGTTGACCGTCGCCGGGGCTTTGCTGGGCGTATTTATTGGTTATTATAGTTTCTGGGTGAGCTTGAAAAAAAATGAGCAAAAAGGGAAGAAAAAAATTAAATAGCTTCTGGACAGTCCTTGTTTTCCTGGCCATTCAGACTCTTTTTTTTCTCTTTTTTCGGATGCCTTTTTATCTACCTCTATTAGTTTTTCTGGTTTTTTTCTTTGGCTTTTATCTTCTGGTTTTTAAGGAATTTAGGGGTTTTTTTCTGGCCGCTCTAATAGCTCTCTGGATTTTTCTCTCTTTGATCCTTTTTTTTGGACTTTTTTACCTGAATAAAAAGGTTTTTTTTGATCATAAATTTTTATTTGCTTTTCTCTTTTTTTTGTGTTATTTTTCTACCGCAGTTTTCCTTTCCTGGCTCGCTGATTTTGGCGACCAGCGGAGAACATCAAAGAAGTCTGGAGCGAGGTGAAGATTCAAAGTTGGAAGAGATACTCCATGAGTTTAAGCCGGAGGTTTTAATTCCTTTGCGTTTGGGCGGTTTGGACCTCTCCATAACTGATTATGTGGTCTGGCTTCTGGTGGCCTGCGTGCTGGTTTTTGTCTTGCTTTATCTGGCAGCTCGTCGGGCAAGCTTGGTTCCGAGGGGGTTTTATAATGCCATTGAAACAGTGGTGGAGTTTATTTACCAGGAAATGATTTTAAATGTTATGGGGCCAGAAGGAAAACCTTTTCTCCCCTTTATAGCCACGATTTTCTTCTTTATTTTCTTTGTTAACTTAATGGGGCTCATCCCAATTCCGGGCCTGAAAGTTGGAGAACATCTAGTTTTTCCCGGGATGAAGACCTCAACTTCCCTTACCGGGACAACCTTCGCTTGGGGTTTGCTGGTTTTTCTCGTTTATAATCTGGTTGGCATTAAAAAGCAAGGAATCATTGGTTACCTAAAAAGCATCGTTCCTTCCGGTGTCCCCTTTTATCTTATCCCCTTTCTTTTTCTTTTAGAGCTCATCAGCCATATTTTCCGTCCGGTTTCCCTGGCTATCCGTTTGTTTGCCAACATGCTGGCTGGCCACACTGTTTTAGCTGTCTTTACTTTTATGGCGGCAACCTCAATTTTCTGGGTCAAGCTTCTGCCTTTTGCCGGGGTGGTTATAATAATGGTTTTTGAAATCTTTGTTTCTTTTATTCAGGCTTATATTTTTTCAATTTTAACAGCCATTTATATTTCAGGTGCTGTGCACGCTGAGCATTAAATAAATTATTTTATATGGAGGTGTGGTAGATGGAAAAAGGATTGGCTTATTTGGCAGCTGGTCTGGCAATCGGAGTCGGTGGTTTTGGAGCAGCAATTGGAATTGGGATGCTGGTGGCCAAGACTCAGGAAGCGATGGCCAGGCAACCCGAGGCCGGGGGGATGTTAAGAACGGCTATGTTTATCGGACTGGCGTTCGCTGAAGCTATCGCTCTTTACGCTCTGGTCATTGCCTTTATCCTTTCCGGAAAGTAAGGTAGAAGAAAGTGGAAGTTGTACCGAGCATTAACCAGGCGATTTGGTCAATTTTAGCCTTTCTTTTTCTCTTTGTTCTGCTTTCGCGCTTTGTTTTTCCTTCAATTGTTAAGATTCTGGAGGAAAGGGAAAAAAAGATTGAAGAGTCTTTAAAAAAAGCCGAAGAGACCAGGGAAGAAGCAGAAAAATTGATGGCAGAGTATAAAAAGCAGCTGGAAGAGGCAAAGAAGGAAGCTCAAGCCCTAGTTGAACAGGGTAGAAAAATGGGAGAAACGGCAAAAGAAGAAATAGTTAAAAAAGCTCAGGAAGAAGCTCAAAAGATGGTGGAGAAAGCTCAAGGAGAGATAGTCCGAGAAAAGGAAAAAGCTTTTAAGGAACTTCAGGAAAAAACCGGCGAGCTGGCACTGGTTATCGCCTCTCGTTTACTGGCTAAGAACCTTACTTTTGAGGACAACAGAAGACTGATTGAAGAAACACTTAAAAAGGTGAAAAACTTAAATGAAAACTGAAAGTGAAGTCAGAAAAGCTGCTCAAGCTTTCTGGGAGCTATCAGAAGGAAAAAACACCCTGGAGTTTGAGACGGAGCTTCAAGAAGTTGTTGAGGCTTTAAATTCTTTGCCCGAACTAAAGGAAGCTTTGATCACCCAAAAAATAGCTCCTGAGAAGAAGTTGGAAATTTTTTCCCGAGCCTTCCGGGGTAAAATTTCCAACCTGACCTTTGGCTTTCTGTCTATGCTAATTGAAATTGGGTTGGTTGAGAAACTCGCCCTAATAGTCAAGGAATATTCTCGACTGAGGTCTGAAAAAGAGGGCAAGTTAACCGCCGAAGTAACCACGGCCCAGCCCCTTGATGATGATTTAAAAGCGGAAATAAGCCGGGCTTTATCAAAGGCTGCCGGGAAAGAAGTAATTTTAAAGTGTCGGGTGGATGAGAGCATTTTGGGCGGGATAATAATCCGTCTTGGTGACCGTTTGATTGACGGTAGCTTAAAATCTCGCCTTAGTGAAGCTAAGTTAACTTTTGCTTATCAAGAGTAGGAGGTCAAATGAGATTAAAGATTGATGCTAAAGAGATAGAAAAGTTAATTAAAGAGCAGATCAGTAGCCTGGAGGCCGAGTCAAAAGTGGAAGAAGTTGGAGAGGTTATAGAAGTTGGAGACGGAATCGCTCGAATTGTAGGTTTGGAAGGCGCTATGGCCGGAGAGATGCTGGAGTTTCCCGGTAAGATTTATGGTTTAGCTTTAAATCTGGAAGAGAAAGAAATTGGTGCAGTTCTTTTAAGCGAGGAGACAACCATTAAAGAGGGGGACCTGGTCAAGTCAACCGGAAAGATTCTTCAGGTACCAGTGGGAGAGGCTCTTATTGGGAGGGTTGTAAACCCCCTTGGCCAGCCTCTTGATGGCCGCGGACCAATCAAAGCAGAAAATTTCCGGCCGGTGGAGTTTAAAGCTCCCGGGGTGGTGGAAAGGCAACCGGTTAAGGAGCCTTTGCAAACCGGTATTAAAGCTATTGATGCTATGATTCCGATCGGGCGTGGGCAGCGAGAACTGATAATTGGCGACCGCCAGACAGGAAAGACTGCTATTGCCGTTGATGCAATTATCAACCAGCGTGGGGGAGATGTTATCTGTGTTTATGTGGCTATTGGCCAGAAAGCTTCGACTGTGGCTCAGCTGGTGGAAACTTTTGAAAAATACGGTGCTATGGACTACACTATTGTGGTTAACGCTCCAGCTAGTTCCCCGGCTCCCCTTCAGTATCTCGCTCCCTACGCGGGCTGTGCCATGGCTGAACACTTTATGTATCAGGGAAAACATACTTTGGTTATCTATGATGACCTTTCGAAACACGCTGTTGCTTACCGTCAGCTTTCCTTGCTCTTACGTCGACCTCCCGGCCGAGAAGCTTACCCCGGGGATGTTTTCTACCTTCACTCTCGTCTTCTGGAGAGAGCAGCTAAATTAAGCGACGCTCGAGGTGGAGGTTCTTTAACTGCCCTGCCTATTATTGAAACTCAGGCGGGAGATGTTTCAGCTTATATTCCAACTAATGTCATTTCCATAACTGATGGTCAGATTTATCTGGAGTCGGACCTTTTTTACGCTGGTATTCGCCCGGCTATTAATGTCGGGATATCGGTTTCGCGGGTTGGAGGTTTTGCTCAGATAAAAGCGATGAAGCAGGTGGCGGGGAAACTGCGTCTCGACCTTGCTCAGTATCGGGAGCTTGAAGCATTCGCTCAGTTAGGCACAGAGCTTGACAAGGCGACGCAGGCTCAGATTGAAAGAGGTCGGCGAATGATTGAACTTTTAAAACAGCCTCGCTATCAGCCTATGCCGGTGGCTAAACAAATAGTTTCCATTTATACCGGGACTCAAGGTTACCTTGATGACATTCCGGTGGATAGGGTTAAAGAGTTTGAGGAAGGTTTTTTGCAGTTTGTTGAAACTGCTCATCCTGCGATTTTACAAAAGATAGAAGAGGAAAAAGTTCTCAGTGAGGAAGTAGAAAAAGAGCTGGTTAAGGCTATTAAGGAATTTAAACAAAGTTTTGCGTAGGAGTGCGATTTGAAGACTCGCCAGATCAAGAGGAGAATAAAGAGTGTTCAGAACACTCAACAAATCACTAAAACTATGGAGATGGTGGCGGCGGCTAAAATTAAAAAAGCACAGGCCCGAATTGAAGCTGCCCGGCCTTATGCTTTAAAAATGGTTGAGTTGCTGGAAGATGTCTCTTCCTTTGCAGCTGAGTTTACCCATCCCTTACTGGAAAAGCACGAACCAACAAAGACTTCACTCCTTCTGGCGGTAACTTCCAATCGCGGACTTTGCGGCTCTTTCAACTCTAACCTTTTAAAAAAGACGGAGTCAGTTTTAAGAAGGGAAAAAGAAGCGGGCCTGGAAACCAAACTTTTGGTAGTTGGCCGTAAAGGCATAAATTACTTTCGATTTGTTGGTCCAGCTCCTTATAAAGAGTTCGTTTTTGGAGAAGAACCTTCTTTCTTTGAAGCAAAGGAATTAGCTGAACTTTTGATAGGGGAGTATATTGAGAGAAAAGCAGATCGGGTAATCTTGATTTTCAATCACTTTAAATCTCTTTCCGAGCAAAAGCCAATAGAGCACCTCTTACTTCCAGTAGGAGAGCCAGCGGTTGAGAAAGAAGAGAGAAAAGTGAGAACCGAGTTTCTTTTCGAGCCTCGGGCCGAGCTGGTCCTTTCTTCCCTTCTTCCTGTTTACATTGAAACTCTGGTTTTTAGAGCTCTTCTTGAGTCTTCGGCCAGTGAACAGGCGGCTCGTAGACTGGCAATGAAAAACGCCACTGATAATGCTCAGGAGATGATAAAAAGCCTTACTTTAGCTTTTAACAAAGCCAGGCAGGCTCAGATTACTCAGGAAATAACTGAGATCTCAACCTGTGCTGAGGCAATTAGATATGCGAAAGAAAAAAGAAGGGGTGATTGAGTTTGGCAACAGGAAGAATAGTACAAATTATTGGTCCGGTAGTGGACGTCGAGTTTAAAGCTGAAGAGCTCCCTTCCATTTATAATGCTTTGCTGATTGACGAGGAGACCCCGGCCGGGAGAGTAAAAACGATCTGCGAAGTCCAGCAGCAGCTTGAAGGTAATCGGGTTCGCTCGGTTGCCCTAAACTCTACCGATGGCTTGGTTCGCGGGATGAAAGTTTTGGACACAGGTCAGCCCATTGCGGTTCCGGTTGGGCCAGAAACTCTAGGAAGAATTTTTAATGTTTTTGGAGAGCCCATTGATGAGCTGGGAGAAGTAAAGGCTAAAGAAAAAAGGCCAATTCATCAAGACCCTCCGCCTTTTGAGGAGCTGGAGTCGACAACTCAGATTTTCGAAACCGGAATTAAAGTAATTGATCTTCTGGCTCCTTACGTTAAGGGAGGAAAAGTTGGTTTATTTGGAGGAGCAGGGGTAGGAAAGACGGTCATCATTATGGAGCTTATTCATAATATTGCGGTTAAACATGGAGGTGTTTCAGCTTTTGCCGGCGTGGGCGAGCGGACTAGAGAGGGAAATGACCTCTGGCTGGAAATGAAAGAGTCAGGTGTTATCGACAAAACAGTAATGGTCTTCGGTCAGATGAACGAACCGCCTGGAGCCCGTTTGCGGGTAGGCTTGACCGCTCTCACTATGGCTGAATACTTTCGAGACCAAGGTCAGGATGTTTTGCTTTTTATTGATAACATTTTCCGTTTTGTTCAAGCCGGTTCCGAAGTTTCTGCTCTTTTAGGGAGAATGCCTTCAGCTGTTGGTTACCAGCCGACTCTGGGAACAGAAATGGGAGAGCTTCAAGAAAGAATAACTTCCACTCGTAAGGGTTCAATAACTTCGGTTCAGGCTATTTATGTGCCGGCTGACGATTTGACTGACCCGGCACCGGCTACCACTTTTACCCATCTTGACGCAACGACTGTTTTGTCTCGCCAAATAGCTGAGCTGGGGATTTACCCGGCTGTTGACCCGCTTGATTCAACTTCCCGGGTTCTTGATCCTTCTTTTATTGGCGACGAACACTATCGAGTAGCCCGAAGGGTGCAGCAAATTCTCCAGCGTTACAAGGACCTTCAGGATATAATCGCTATTCTGGGTATGGATGAGCTTTCAGAAGAAGATAAAATTATTGTCCAAAGAGCGCGCAAGATTCAGCGCTTTCTCTCCCAGCCTTTCTTTGTAGCCGAGCAGTTTACCGGTCGTCCCGGAGCTTATGTCTCTTTAAAAGACACAATTAAAGGTTTTGCCGAAATTTGCGAGGGCAAATGGGATCACCTCCCCGAGCAGGCTTTTTATATGGTCGGGACAATTGAGGAAGCAGTCAAACAAGCAGAAAAATTAAAGGAAACGGTTGAAGTTTCTTAAAAGCGGGCAAAAATGAGAAAGCTTTTTTGCCAGATTATTACTCCGGAAAAAATTGTTTATGCTGATGAAGTTGATATGGTAGTGGCTACCGGGGTTGACGGAGAGTTTGGAATTTTACCTCTACATACTCCTTTTATTGCCTTACTCAAAATTGGAGAACTCAGGGTTAAGAAAGGAGAGGACCAGGAGTATATCGCCGTTCACGGCGGATACTTAGAGGTTCTGGAGGACAAGGTGACTGTCCTCTCTGAAGCGGCGGAGCTGGCCAGCCAAATTGATGTTGAAAGGGCGAAAAGAGCTAAAGAAGAAGCAGAAAAAAAATTACTGGAAGAAGGGGCGGCTGCCGAAGATTTAAAAAAAGCGCAGCAGTCTTTAGAGAAAGCCTTGCTAAGATTAAAAATATCAAGCCGAAAACTCCGCTAATAACTTCGTTTTCTTGACGGCAAAATATCTTCCAATTAATCTAAAGGAGTGGAATGGTTAAGTTTGTTATCCGGGGCGGAAAAGAGTTAAGAGGTCAGGTAAAAGTATCAGGAGCCAAAAACTCAGTTTTAAAGTTGATGGCGGCCAGTTTGCTGGCAGAAACTCCCTCTTCTATCGGGAATGCACCGAAAATTACCGATGTATTTATTATGAAAGAAGTATTAGAACATCTCGGTGCGGAAGTCAATTTCCAAGACCACAAATTATTTATTAAACCTACAATAAGGAATTTTGAAACCCCTTATGAGCTTGTTAGTTTGATGCGGGCCTCGGTAATCGTCCTTGGACCTTTAGTTGGACGTTTAAGGAGAGCTCGGGTTGCCAGGCCAGGGGGGTGTAACATTGGCCGTCGGAAAATTGACCTTCATTTAAAGGGGCTTTCTCAGCTTGGAGTGGAAATAAGAATAAATCGGGGCTACATTGAAGCTGAAACTAAAAAAGTTAAAGGGGCTCGGATTTTTTTAGAGTTTCCCAGTGTGGGGGCGACGGAAAATCTAATTATGGCTTCAGTTCTGGCTAAAGGAGAGACAGTGGTAATTGACAATGCGGCTCGGGAACCTGAAATTGTTGACCTTTGCCATTTTTTGCAGGCAATGGGAGCCGACATTGAAGGAGTAGGTGAGCCGACTTTAGTAATAAGAGGCGTTGATTCTTTAACTGGCGTTGATTATGAAGCTATTCCTGATCGAATTGAGGCGGGGACCTTCTTGATTGCCGGAGCTATAACCGGCGGTGAGGTTTATGTTACCAATGCCAATCCCGAACACCTTGAGCTTTTTTTAATGAAGATGGAAGAAGCCGGTTTAGAGGTTGAAAACAGGGGGGGTGGTATTTTGATTCGCTCAAAAGGTTTTATTAAGCCGATAGACCTGGCAACTTTTCCTTATCCAGGCTTCCCAACTGACCTTCAACCTCAGACTGTTGCCTTGCTTGCGTTAGCTGAAGGTGTGAGCGTGGTAACGGAAAATATATTTGAAAATCGTTTTCTTTA
>DAIRCJ010000025.1:0-17823 GCA_036796755.1 Candidatus Geothermocultoraceae bacterium
AGAAAGAAAAGGTTATAAAATTAAAAGCCAGAATAAAGATAAAATCTCAGTTTGCCTTTTAACTTTAGCTTATCCTGGAAAAAGCAATCCAGTTCACGGAGTTTTCATAGAAAATCAGGCCAGATTAATTAAAGCCCTGGGTTACCGACCTGTTGTCATTGCCCCTCGGGTTTTCTTCTCTGACCCGCTTTTTTCTCGACAAAAAGGCCTTTCTGTCTATCGTTTCCCCTATTTAAGCGGGAATCGCCGCTTAGGTGAGTATAAAAGAATGCCTTTTCTTGCTCTTCTCACCTTTTTCCTTTCTGGTTTCTGGCGAGCAGCAATGGTGATTAAAAAAGAGGGTTGCCAGCTAATCCACGCTCACTGGGTGATCCCCACGGGTCTTTTGGGCTGGTTAGTAGCCAAAAAAACCGGACTTCCCCTGATAACTACTGCTCATGGTTCTGACATCAATCTCTATTCTCAAAAAAATCGCCTTCTTTCCTGGATTACCTCCCTGGTCTTAAAAAAATCCAGCTTAGTGATAGCTGTCAGTTCCTCCCTGCAAGCCAAAATCATTAAAGATTTCAAAATCCCCCCCGAAAAGGTAAAAAAAATTCCGATTGGTCTCGACTTCCAGGATTTTTATTCTCGCCCCCGAAACCAGGTGCGAAAAAAACTTAAGCTCCCGGCCAGAAAAAAAATCCTCCTCTTTGCTGGAGGCTTAGCTCCCGACAAAGGTTTTGAAACTTTAAAAGAAGCTTTTCCAAAAATCCTCAAATCACACCCCCAAATTTTGCTTCTTGTCCTGGGTAAAATGACTTTAAACCAAATTAAAGAGATAAAAAGAGAAGCCAAAAAGGAAGGCTGGGAAAAAAACATCCGCTTTTTCGGAGAAAGAAAACCATCCGAGATGCCTCTCTTCTTAAGCGCCGCTAACCTCGTGGCTATCCCAAGTTTCCACGAAGGGCTGGGCCAAATTGCCCTGGAAGCTCTGGCCTGCGAAACTCCAGTTGTAGTTTCGGCTGTTGGAGACCTCCCTGAAATAGTCAAAATGGCTGGAGGAGGAAGCGTTTTTAAGCCGAAAGACGCTTCTCAATTAGCTTCTCAAATAATCTCCTATTTTAACCAAGAAAAAAAATCAAAGATAAACAAAAAATTCCTTTTAAAAGAGTTTGATCTCAGAGAAAACACCCAAAAATTAGTTCAAATCTATAACTCTTTCCTAAACTCTCCGTCTCCTTATCAATCCAACTACTATGAAAGGTTAATAAAGGAATATAAAAGTCAAAGTCTTTGGTCCAAAAACCGAGTAAAAAACGTTCTTCAGCTGGCTTCTCCTCTCAAAAGGAAAATGAAAATTCTTGATTTAGGGTGCGGAGCTGGAATTTTTCTCCTTGAGTTCTCCCGGCGAGGAGCCAAAGTTTACGGGGTGGACTCGTCTGCCGAAGCTCTTAAAGCCACTGTTAAGCTTTTCTCTCTTTTCCGCCAAAAGAAGCAACCCTTCCTTTTTCAGGCCAATATAACTTCTCTTCCTTTCAAGAAAGACCAATTTGACCTCGTTGTCTGTGCTGACCTGGTTGAACACCTTTACCCCGACGAGTTCAGAAAAATGCTGAAAGAAGCCAGAAGAGTTCTTAAGCCTGGAGGAAAGCTTCTTATCTACACTCCTTGCCCAACCCATATATTCGAAATAATGAGAAAACACAACTTCATTTTGAAAAAGGATGTGTCTCACGTTGACTTAAAAAACGCTGACAGCTTAATAAAAAGCCTGAAAAAGGAAAAGTTCAAAATAGATAAAGCATATTATACTCCTTCCCATATACCCCTATTTAACCTATTAGAAATAGCTTTAATGCCCTTGCCAGTAATTGGTAATTTTTTCCGCCGAAGAATTTGTCTTTTAGCCCAAAAAACCTCTGAAACTGAAAAAGAACGCGATTAAGAAAGCTGAAGAAAAAAGCAAGGTTAATCTGTCAATTACCTGCAGTTTAATAAAAAATAAACCAGGGCAATTTCCAAAGAACTAAACCATTCAGAAGAAAAGGAAAAGATGAGATAGCTCGAGCAAGAAGAAACTGGAAGTAAATAAGCGAAGTTCGGAGAGTCTAAAGGCTGAATAGTGAAAAAGTGAAAGTAAGGTTTGCTAAAGAAAGGAAACTATTAACACTTAAAAAGCCACCAGGGAAAAAGCAAAGCAAGGCCATCTTGATTTTCTCTAAGGATTTTTTCCGTCTTAAAACTCCTTCCAAGTCCTGGCTAAAAAGGACAAAATGAAAGAGAAGTAAAAGAAGAGAAAAGTTAAACCAAAAAAAGGAAAGTTATCCATCTCTTGGAAAAACTGAGACAAAAACCTTCCCCTTACCCCACAACTTTCTCCAAATAATTATCAGCTTTAGTTGCTAGCCGCAGCCTTCTGAAAGAAAAAAGATCAGTCAAATTCTTCACAAGACTTAAAGAAGCCAAATGAAAGGAAAAATGAGTAGCCTTCCTTAATTGAGGATTTGTTCCAGATTATGAGAGGAGAAGGAAAGCCCAAATGAAAAAAACTAAAGCTATAATTGATGCCCTGGATTTAATGGGTTCAAAAATTAACTTTTCCCAAAGATAAAAAGGGGAAACGAGTATTAGAACCTTTTCTCCTTAACTGCTTCCTTCAAAGCCAGTTCCACCAGTCTTTGAATTAATCTTCTCTCTTCCTTATTTTCTTTAATAAAAGTGTGCCAGATTAAATTATAACCTATCCAGTAAATTTTTCCTTTCCCTACCTGCTGCTTTCCTATAAGAGTTTTACCCTCAGCCCAAACTAAAGGGCTCATCCCCCTTTCTCCTGGTAAAGCCGGGTAACTTGCTCCATACCACTCTCCTTTCTCTTCGCTTAGAAAAGGTGAGAAATCAACCTCCCCTCCGCCAAGCTCAGGCGCCACTTTCACCTTGAGCTTCCCTTTGAGCGACTTTCTCTCGGCTACCACACCCAAAAAGCTTCTTCCTTCAAGGTTATAAGCAAAGCCCGAAAGATTAGCTGAAAGGTCAATTATGAGAGAGCCTCCTTCTCTAAGATAATCAAGTAACAAATTTTGAGCCTGTTGGAAGTTGTGAAAACGAAAGTTATAAAGAAAAATCAAAGGATAGGCTTTAAGTTCCTGGAGGGAAAGATTATCAACAAAGGTAGTTTTGCCCAAACCATATCTTCCAATCTGGTAGACCAGTAAATATTTGAAGTCAAGCACTTCCTCAAGATAGTTTTGCCAATTCTGACCAAGATAAAGAAGTTGAGGGAGAGTATAAAATTTATGAGGGTCCTTTTGATAAACTTTAACCGTGCCAAATTTTTTAACCAACCTAAAAGAAGGAAGCCAGCGGTTTCTGACAGTTAAAAAGTAGTCAGCCCGGTTTTTAACCAGCTCGTGATTGAAAGCCCGGGGATCTTTAAAAGAAGGCATTGGAAGAACCTCTCTCTTTAAATACCAGCTAAATACCGGCCAGAGGTCAGAATAAATAACCTTATCGGAAAGGTTTTCTCTTTTTAGCAACCAAATGCTTGATTTTTTAGCATCTTCAACCAGGTAATCGGGTTCTGGCTTTATCTTTTGAAAATCATAGTAAAAAGAGAGAGAAATAAAGAAGAAAATAACAACCAGGGCTAAAAAGGAGGGAAAATTGGGCATAGACTTAAAAGAAAAAATTTTGGAAAGCTCTTTTAGGCCAGTAAGAAAAAGGTACACAAAACCCGGAGCCATTACCAGAAAATAGCGGCTAACTTTCACTCCTTGATGGCTGTGAAAGTCAAAGTAGGCCAGAAACCAGGAGAAAAAAAACAGAAGAAGCCAGAAATAATAGTTTTCCTCTCCTTTTCTTGGCTGGAGAAGAAAGTAAAGAGAAAGACTGAAAAACAAAACGCTAAATTGCCTCAAAATCAAACCCGCTTTAAAAAAGACAAGGGAGTAAAGGAAAACAAAAACTATTACCCATAATAGGTTTCTTTTCTCAGTTAAATCAGCCAAGCGATAAAAATGAAGAAAAAGACCGCACAAACTAATAAAAGCCAGAAAAAGAAAGATTGATTTTCCCTGACTTCCGGAAACAAATTTAGTCAGGTTAGCAATATAC
Organism: Candidatus Geothermocultoraceae bacterium; assembly: GCA_036796755.1. Classification (GTDB taxonomy): domain Bacteria; phylum Actinomycetota; class Aquicultoria; order SKW223; family CALKMS01; genus CALKMS01. Next base: position 4,093 of record DAIRCJ010000025.1, read on the forward strand.
CAGCTTAAATCAGGTTTATAAGCAAAACTTTCAGTAGCTAAAGAAGGGTTGGAAACTGCCCCAAAAGCTACCCCGAACGGGAAAAAAGGATTGCCAAAGCTTTTCAAATAATAAAGACCAAAAGGGGTATAGAAGATAAAAGCAGCCAGAAATCCTAAAAAAATCTCCTTTAATTTCAGCTCAGCTTTCTCAAAAGGCTGGGTAAAAAGAATAAATAGAACTGGGAAGAAAAGAAGTAAAGCAGTAAAGCGGGTTAAAACCGCTGCCAGAAGAAAAAGCATTCCCCAAAGGAAACCTTTCCCCTCTTTCCTACCACGAATAAAAAAGTAAACTGACCAGATAGAAAAAGAAACGCTGGCTAAATCAGTATAACCTGTTGCTGCCTGTTCGGCTACCACAGGAAAGGAAAGAAAAAGAAGGGAGCCGGCAAAACTCCAGGAAGGTGAAAACCTTAAACGCAAGAGAAAGTAAAACCCCAGAACCCCAAGAAAAAGGAGAAAAGTATCGACCAGGAAAATTGCTCTCTCTGAAATCCAGCCTAGACGAAAGACCAGGGAAACAAGCCAGGATAAAAATGGGGGTCGGTGAGGCTCTAAATAACCAATAGATTTACCGGCGAAACTTAAGGCATTAGCCAGAAAAGCAAAAGTATCCCAGCCTGGTCCCCGAGCTACCTGAACCTGATAGCGATAAAAAAGAAGCCCTCCAGAAAAGAAAGCAAGGAGCAGGAACCAACCTATTTTCCCCGTTTTAAATTCCTCTTTTAGTTCTTTTTCCTCCATTTCAGTCAAGATCTAAACCGAATCAATTATATATCAGGCTTAAAAACTTTGGCCGAAAAAACTTTTCCCTAACAGCAAAGCACATCCAGGTGAAAGGAAAAGGGGAATCGTTTAAACTTATAAAAATCATAAGGCTAAAATTATAAGGCTAAAAAACTTCAGAAAGGAAAAATGAAAAGAAAAAAAATCTTGACGGTTATTGGAGCGCGCCCCCAGATAATTAAGGCTTTTCCTGTGTCCCGACAACTTAAAATAAACAGTCTTCAAGAAATAATTGTTCATACCGGCCAGCATTATGACTATGAAATGTCCGAGGTTTTTTTTGAAGAAATAGGGCTTTACCGATCTCACTATAACTTAAAGGTAGGGTCAGGAACCCAGGCAGAACAAACAGCCAAAATGATGATCAAGCTGGAAAAAGTACTGGAAAAAGAAAGGCCTGACCTTGTTCTGGTTTATGGAGATACCAACTCCACCTTAGCTGGAGGCCTGACCGCCGCCAAGCTTAATCTCCCGGTTGCCCATGTCGAAGCGGGCTTAAGGTCTTTTGATTTTACTATGCCTGAGGAAATAAATCGGGTTTTAACTGACCGTCTCTCCACCTTACTTTTTGCTCCAACCCAAGAAGCGGTAAAAAACCTAAAGAAAGAAGGGATAGAAAAAGGCGTTTTTTTGACCGGTGATGTGATGTTTGATGCCTCCCTTTACTTTTCTAAAATAGCTAGTAAAAAATCTTTAATTTTAAAGAGGCTTGGGCTTAAACCGGGCTCTTACTATCTTCTGACCATCCACCGCCCTGCCAATACTGACAACCCTAAAAATCTCTCCTCTATTCTTAAAGCCCTGGCTTCAGCCCCAAAACCTGTGGTTTTCCCGGTTCATCCACGAACAAAAAAATACTTGAAAAAATGGGGACTCTTTTCAATCATTAAAAAAAGCCAGATTAAGGTTATTCCTCCCCTCAGTTACCTTGATTTTTTAGCTCTGGAAAAGGGGGCAGAAAAAATTCTCACTGACTCTGGCGGGGTTCAAAAAGAAGCTTACTTTTTGGCTATCCCCTGTCTGACTTTAAGGGAAAATACAGAGTGGACAGAAACGATTAAAGCTGGCTGGAATATGCTGGTTGGTGCGGATGAAGAAAAAATTACTGAAGCCTTGTTGAACTTTAATCCCCAGGTTAAAACACTTGAGCCAGCCAGAAAACTTTTTGGTCGGGGAAATGCGGCTAAAAAAATCGCGGCTATTCTTTATAAATTTTTAAAAGAACTTTAAAGAGAAAAAATTTAATCAACAAAAAAACTGAGGAGAGTAGCAACTTCTTTTAACTTACGGAAAATCGCTGAAAAGAAAATCTGTCTCCACGAGGGTAAGTTTAGTTCCTTCTCCTTCCAGAGAACTAACCAGGCAATTGGCAGTAAAAAGAAATAATAAAGACCTTGAGCCAAGCCTTCCAGCTTTCCCTTTAAATTCAGACTAAATTCAGACCAGACCAAGTTCTCAAGACCTCCTTCTTCGCCAACTTTAAAATTGGCCAGAAAAACCGCCAGGCCGTTACTTAAGCCCTGTTGGAGGTTTTTAACCCCATTTTTCAATCCATTGACGGGGCCAGGAACGCTCCAGGCCGGGGGCTCTTTTAAAGCCGAGAGATAACCCGACATCCGAAAGTGAAAAACTATAAAGCGATAAAGCGGGAGAAAGAAACAGTAAAACCAAGTCTTTTCCACTTCTCGGCGAGTGTCAGTGTCAGAAACGAGATAAGAAGCCAGAACATTTACAAGCTCGATAAAAACATAAAATCCATACATTAGAACCAGAGCGGTGAGGATTATCTGGCTTGAGTAGCCAAACAAAACAAAAAAGGGAAGCATTAGGGTCCAGATCAGGCGAGGGAAAGCCAGGGTGTGATCAACAGTAAGCATTTTGGGTAGCCCAAAAAAACCTAGAAGGCCAGCCTTAAAGTTTCTGCATATGTCTTTGTGGATACCGCAAACTTCAAGCTGGCCCCGGCTCCAGCGGACTCGCTGAGCATAAAGCTCATCCCATTCAATCACCGGTTCAAGATAAGCTTTGGCTTCACTTACATAGCCAATCTTTACTGGCTGACGATGCAAGTCCAGAGTAAGATCAGTATCTTCCGAAACCGTTCGGGATTTATAAAGGGAGGATTTAAACAAAACATCGCGCCGAAAAGCAGAAAAAGCACCAGAAAGAGTATAAAGAGTACCGGTTGCCGCTTGAGCTTCCCGACCCAGGCGAAAAGCCGATAAATACTCCAAAAATTGAGAAAAAGCTAAAAACCTCTCCAGCGAGCTGAGTTTTTTAGAAAGAGGCTCTCCTTTTTCGTCTAAAACTAAATTTCCCTCCTCATCTTTCTCTTCTATTATCTCCGGGTTTATTTCAATGTTTCCGGTAGCCGCACCCAGGAGCGGGTCTTTAACAAAAGCTTCAACCATCTTTCTTAAAGCATCAGGAGCCAAAACCACATCAGAGTCAATATTGATAATTATCTCCCCGTGAGAACTAATAATTCCAGTGTTCAAAGCCTCAGCCTTGCCTGTATGAGGTTTAGCATGAAGCTTCACCACCCCACTAAAGTCTCCCACTGGCACAAATTTCCCGTTAATTCTTAATCCGTTGCTCCCATTTTTCCCGTTGTTTAGGCCATTTATATGATTCTTAACTTTTTCCTGGGTCCCGTCGGTGCTGCCATCGTCAACCACTATCACTTCCAAGCGCTCATGAGGATAGTCCTGGATTTTTAAAGCATTAAGACAGCGGTCAATGATTGCCGCTTCGTTATGAGCCGGAATGATAACCGAAACATAGGGAAGGGTTTCTTTGGAAAGGTCAAAGGGTTTTTTCTTTAAACGACTGAAAAAAACGGTAATGAGGCGTGAGAGAGTCTCAACCCCATCAACCACTATGGGTATGGTTATCCAGACGCACCAGAAAATCAGAAAAGCCAAAGCGCTTTCGCTCATCTTTTCTCTACCTCTTTCTGAAGGAACCCTAAAGTAGGAAAGGTAATAAAGTACCAGTAAAGAACAACTACCGCCGCGAAGAAAAAGAGTCGCCCGACAATGGCATGAGCTACAAAAACCACTCCTGAGCCGTAAGTAGCAATTAGGGCAACAATAAGAAGGATGCGAAGCAGGTTAATTAAGTAAGTGCCAACCAGTCCAGCTAACAGGTAAACCACTTTCCGATAAAACTTGAAAGCCGGATAAAAAAGGATTAAACCAACAAAAATACTGAGCTCAAGAAGAGCAGAACATTCCAGGCCAATGGAAAGAAGAACCCAGCCTTCCGGATTTTTAATGACTAAAGAACCATAATTAACTACCTTGAGGGGAAGGTTTAATAAACGGGCTAAAAAGCTAACCTGGTTCATTTCCCAAAAACCAAGCCAGCGCTCAAAACCAAAGTCTCGAGCCAGAAGAACAAGGAAAAAAGCCAAACCAAAAACACTCAGGGCATAGTAAAGGAGCCAAAGGCGGCGTCTTTTTAGTTCCCAGATAATCAAAGCGTAAGGTATTGCTAAAAGAAACAAGAAAATTTTCATCCTTTCTTTCCTTCAAAAAAATTATTAAAGGCAAAACCCTGACGATAAAAAAGGTAAACAGCAGCCAAAGAAAACAGGAAAAACAAAGGAAAACCAAAAATTGGGACAGAATAAAAAGTAGTTGTTTTCTGATCAATTAAAAAGCCTTGAGAGGAGCGCCAGGTAAGAGTAAGTCGATAAGTTCCCCGATAAGGAAAGTTCTGGTTAGAAACTGACCAACCACTTCCTGGCTCACTCCAGCTTCCACCAGGATAAACCGCAACCCCGGTAGTCTCATGTGAAGAAACGGTAGATGAACCATCCCAGGTATAAGAATTACCATCAGACTCAATATAGGTATCCCCAGCATCAAAATTACCACTTCCGTTCTCGTCCCACCAGATAACATATGTTAAAGAAGAACCGGTAATAGTGGTCAAACCGCTATTGGTCAAAGTGGTATCGACAAAAACCGGCTGATTTAAGTTGGGAGCGTCAGAAGCAGTAAGGAGAGTAATTTCGGCCTTAAAAGAAACTGTAAAATAGTTTCGGGTTATCTCTTGATTGTTGGCCGCGTTGAGCAAAACCAGAGTCCAGTTTCCAGGAGTTTCAGTTCCGCTGCTAGTGTACTGGTCATCAGCTTTGCCGGCCACATCTACCGGAATAGCGGCGCTTTGCCGCACTAAAGTGCCACTAGCATCATACCAGAGAAAAATGACACTTTGACCAAAAATAAGGCCGCTTCCCCGGGCATAAATGGTATCACCCAGACGAAAGAATGTGGAAGGACGAGTCCTTCCCGGATCTTTATAAGTCACCAGAACCTGAACGGTTGTTCGGTCAACTGCTATGTCATAAAAGCCAGGACTGGTAGCCGAAGAGGCTGTTACCGTGATGATGTCAACCGTTCCCGAAGTAGCGCTAGAAGGAACAGTGAGGCGAACCACCACTTGAGTAGAGTCGCCATTGGGGCCTAAAACCACTGAAGCTATCGGATTGACCCCAGTACAGTCATAAATCCCAACTGGCCAGCCCTGAGAAGAAGTTGCTGTAAGATTAATGGTGTCGGTGACGTTCCAGCTGCTAGTTACAGTGTGATTGTAGGAAATAAAGGTTCCGGCACCAGTTGCTCCTTCATCATCAGGATCAATTACGACTCTTTTCTGAACGGTAGTTCTATCAAAAGCCTGATCATAATTTCCTGGATTGTTAGTGGAAGTTGCCCGGACAGCAGTAATATCCTGAGTTCCCACCGTTGCCGTGGCCGGAACGGAAATCTGAACCAAAATACTTAAAGAGGAATTGGGACCAACCGTAACTGAAGTAATGGTTGTTTCTCCGTTAGCATCTTTAAAAATCACCGGCCAACCCTGGGAGGAGATAGCCGTAAGGTTAACAGTATCGGTGGTTGCGGTGTTGTTAGAAATAAGATGAGTGTAGGAAATAACCGTTCCAGTCGCAATGGAACCTGAGTTGTCAGGAGTGATAGCAATAGAACCAACGACAGTGTTGTTGGTGGCACTTGCAGTCTTAGAAGGGTTAAGAAAAGAGGTGGCTCTAACCGTGGTAACATCGGTTGTACCGTTGGGAACAGAAGGAATGGTGATTTTAACGGTGATAGTTGCGCTGTCCCCCGGTGGCAAAGTAACTGAGCTTAAGGTAGTTTCTCCGCTGGCATCATAAATCCCCACCAGCCAACCTTGAGAAGAAGTAGCAGTGAGATCAATAGTGTCGGTAGAGTTGCCTGTGTTTTCCACCCGATGAGTGTAAACCTTAACGCTTTCCGGAAGAGCCGAACCATTGTTATCAGGATAAATCTGAACTCCAACCAAAAGACCAGAAAGAGAGTTCGCATTATCTTGAATCTGAGTGGGGAGATTGCTTCCTAAAGAGCTAGCCGGGTGAAAAGAAATAGGCGAACCCGGCGAAAGACCCAGAGAGGACCAGGAAACCCGACATTCATATTCCAAGTTTCCTTCCCCTCCCCCAGCCCCAGACAAAGAAGTGTTCGGGACCACACTTCCAACACTTCCTGGTTCATCCCAGCCATCGTTGGTTAAAGGATCACCTGAAGGGCTAGAAGGGTTATAAACATAAACCCAGCCACCGTTGTAATCAATCCCGTTAAACTTAAAGCGAACAATACGGTCGGCTAAGGTTAAAACCCCATCATTGTTTCGGTCTACATAAGCCAACCAGTCAATTTCCCGGTTAGCCGCCGCTGAACGGCGAAAATAAAAATAAAGGTAGTTGCTGTCCCAAGTGAAAGCCACCCTGACCAAGTCGCGGTCGTTAGTAAAACTACCCGGGCTGCGGCTGGTATCGTAGTAGTCGGGATCGTTTGTCCCAACTGTATCGCTTATAACATTTTCCGGATCACTTAAAACTGCTTGCCAATCCGAAAAGTTGGCATCAACAGTAATAGAAGTGAGAGTTAAAGCATAAGCCAGGAACTGAACCAATAAAAAACTAAGAAAAAAAGAAAGAAAAAAACAAAAGCTTTTTTTAATAAGCCTTCTTTTCTTCAGCAACTAACATCCCTTTCCTTCAACAATTTGATTAACTCTTTTGGGTTAACTCTTTAAGAAATTTTCCCGAAAAAAGAAAAAAAATAAAAAAATAAAAGGTAGTAAAATTAAAACTAAAAGCGGCTCAGATTTTTAAACAAGCGGTTATTTTTCAACGAAGTTCGGTTCAACAACTTTTTTCTCTAACCAAAAAGGGGAGGATATAACCAAATTTTATTAGCTAACCCAAAGGGGTAAATTAATTTTTCCTCTCCGAAATTTTTTCCCCAAGAACCCTAAAAAATTCCCAGCTTTTTCTTAAGCTCGGAAACGGTTCGACGGCTCACCGGCACCCGGGTAGAAGCTGGGTCATCAAGTAACAAAAGGCAGGTTCGATTGGGAAGATAAACAAGCTCTTTAACCCAGTCTAAATTAACTAAATAACTGCGATGAGTACGGAAAAAACGCCAGCCTCTTAGCTTAAGCTCAAAATCGGTTAAAGAAAAAGAGGTGGTAATAACCTTATCTTTTAAGTAAACATCGGTTTGAAAATCGTGACTGTGAAAAAAGAGGATCTCAGCGGGGTTTAAAAAAACTACTTTTCCTTCAGTTTCCAAGGGTAGCTTTTCTAACTTTTCCTTTTTTTCTCTTTCCTTTCTTTCGCGACGCCCCAAAGCTTTTTTGGACCGGACAATTAACTCTTCAGAACTAAAAGGTTTGACCAGATAGTCATCGGCTCCAATCCGAAAAGCTGTAATCTTGGAAATGTCTTCTCCCTTAGCACTCAAAACGATAACTGGAATGTCGCGGGTGGAAGGCTGGCTTTTAAGCTTTAAAAGCACCTCCCAACCGTCAACCCGGGGCATCATTATATCCAAAACAATTAAGTCCGGCTTCTCTTCTTCCACCATCTCTAAAGCTTCCAAGCCACCGGGAGCAACTTGAGCAGCAAAACCTTCAAGTTCAAATTGGAGCTTTACCATCTGGGCAATCTCTGGTTCGTCTTCCACCACTAAAACTTTAGCCATAGCTTTATTCTATCACCCTTAAAAAACAAAATCCCTCCAACTTTTCCAAAGAGATAAAAGATAAGGGGCAGTCAAGAAATTTCAAAGAAAAAAGAAATTCAAAAAAGAGAAGTGAAAAAACCCAGAAATTTAACTTTAGCCTTTCTTTACCTGCTTTTTCCTGTGATAAAATTTAGACATGAGCGGAAATGATCTCCAGAAGGAAAAATCCCGAGAAGAAAAGTTTGCTTTAATTTTAAAAATCCAGTGGGGAGTCTGGCTGTTGATTCTTCTCCTGGTTGCTCTGGAGGCTTTCTTAAGGCCTTTTCTTTTAGCCCGCTTTTTAATCTTATTAGGTCTCTTCTCTCTCTTAAACTTAATTTATACCTTCCTTTTTATTAAAAAATTTTTTCCTCCTTCTTCAATCTCTCTCCTGCTGGGCCTTGACTTTCTCCTGGTTTTGGTAGCTGACTTTTTAAGCGGAGGTCTTTTTAACCACCTACCCATCTTTTTTTACCTCTTATTAATTACTGGGGGAAGTAGCTTAATCTCTCTAAAGAGCAGCCGGAGGCTAACCCAGTTAGCCATAATCTTTAGTTTTTTTCTTTTCTTTCTTCATCTTTTCAACCCCTCAATTTTTCCTTTCTCGAACCCGGAAGATTACAGCCAAACCACTTTCTTGCTTCAAAGTTTAGCTGAAAGGCTGCTTTTTCTTGGAGGTTTCTTCCTCGTTTTAAGCCGCTTTTTAACCCGAAAAGAAGTAGAAGAGAAAAAAATCCAGGAGGAAAAAGAGGAAACCAGAAAAATAATTCAAAGCCTGGGAGAAGGGTTCTTAATCCTTGATGAGGAAGGAAAAGTTCTGGAAGCCAGCCCGGAAGTGGAAAAAATGATTGAGACAAAGATTTTCTCCCTTTTAGGCAAACCTTTCCTAGCAGACCCTCAGGTTTTCTCTGCCACCTTAGAGTTTCCTGACGGTATGCCCTTTGATTGGATCGAGGAAGTCAAACAAGAGAAAAAAGCCAAAAGCTATAATTTCAAAGTTCTTTTTCCCTTAGAAGACCGACATATCCAGGCTACTCTCGTTCCCATTTTAAAAAACAACAAGGTAACCAGAATAGCGGTTCTTTTAAAAAACATTACCGAGGCTTTAAAACTTGAAGAAATGAAGTCAGATTTTCTTTCCACCGTGTCTCATGAACTTCGCACTCCCTTAACCACTATAAAAGGATATGCTTCGCTTTTGCTTAATCCCAAAGGGAAGTTTGATGAAGGCAAAAGAAAAGAATTTCTCCTTCTGATAGAGCAGCAAACCGAGCGCCTTAACCGTCTAATCAATGACCTTCTCGATGTCTCTCGGCTGGAAGCCCAGCGCTTGGATCTAAGGAAACAACCAACCCAGATCAAAAACTTAATTGAAAAGGTTATAGTTAACTTGCGCCTTCCCAAAGAAAAACAAAGAATTGTAACCAGTTTCCCTCCTGATTTTCCTTTAGCTCTGATTGACCCGGACCGATTAGAGCAGGTTTTTGCTAATTTGATTGATAACGCTCTTAAATATTCCCCTCCAAAGGAGCCAGTAAAGATAGAAGGAAAAGTGAAAGAAAATGAACTGGTGGTGATTGTAGAAGATAGAGGAATAGGGATACCTCCTTCAGAACTTCCCCATATTTTTGAAAAATTTCACCGGGTTGACCGTAGCTTGAGTCGCCAGGTCGAAGGTATTGGACTGGGATTATACATTGCTAAAAATCTGGTTGAACTTCATGGTGGAAAGATCTGGTGCGAAAGCCAACCTAAAAAAGGAAGTAAGTTTTTTGTCTCCTTGCCAATTTACTCAGATAATTTTGAAAGATTTTGAAAGATAATCATTTATAGCTTTGGAAGCTACTTTCCCCATTCCCATAGCCGAAATAACCGTAGCCGAACCGGTAACGATGTCTCCGCCGGCAAAAACCCCTTTTTTACTTGTTCTTCCCTGCTCGTTAACTTTAATGTAGCCCCGCTCATTAGTTCGCAAGCCAGGCACCCGACTAATCAACAAAGGGTTGGCTTTAGTGCCAATGGCTACTATTACCTGGTCCACTTCCACAGAAAATTCCGAACCTGGAATGGGAACCGGGCGCCTTCTTCCGCTTTCATCTGGTTCTCCAAGCTCCATCTTGATACATTTCATCCTTTTAACCCAACCGTTTTCTCCCTCAAACTTCACCGGAAGAGTGAGAAAAAGCATCTCTACCCCTTCTTCTTTAGCGTGCTCATACTCCTCCTGGCGAGCTGGCATCTCTGCTTCGGTTCGACGATAAACCAGATAGACCTTCTCAGCCCCTAACCTAAGGGCAGTCCGAGCCGAGTCTAGAGCCACATTTCCTCCACCAATCACGGCTACTTTTTTCCCTCTTTTAACCGGAGTGTCGTATTCGGGAAAAAGATAGGCTTTCATCAGGTTAACTCGGGTCAAAAACTCGTTTGCTGAGTAAATGCCGTTAAGATTCTCCCCTTCAATTTTCATAAAAACCGGAGCCCCTGCTCCCAGCCCCAAAAACACCGATTTAAAACCTTCTTTAAAAAGGTCATCGAGAGTGAGGGTTTGGCCAATCACCGTGTTTAATTCAAACTCAACCCCCAGACTCTCAAGGTAAGAAACCTCAGCCTGAACAATTTTCTTGGGCAACCTGAACTCCGGTATGCCGTAAACCAAGACTCCACCCACTTGATGAAGGGCCTCAAAAACAACTGTCCTATAGCCCATTCGAGCTAAATCTCCGGCTACTGTCAAACCGGCAGGACCGGAACCCACCACCGCTACCGCTGTTTTCAGTTTTTTCTTCACCCGTGGAGCTTTAAAGCCTTTCTCAATCTCCAGATCAGCCACCATTCTTTCCAGCCTTCCAATGGCTACTGGCTCATCTTTATGTCTTAAAGTGCAGAACTTCTCACACTGGACTTCTTGAGGACAAACCCGACCACAAATAGCGGGCAAAGAATTGGTTTCCTTAATTTTCCAAGCAGCTTCCAGAAACTTTCCTTCCTTTATCAAAGCAATGAAAGCAGGTATATCAATTCCTACCGGGCAGCCCTGGCGACAAGGAGCTTTTTTGCACTGAAGGCAGCGTTCAGCTTCTTTTACCCCTTCTTTTAAGGTATAGCCCAGAGAAACCTCGCTAAAATTTTTAATTCGCTCTTCAACTTTCTGTTCGGCAACTTTAGTCTTGGGCACCTTTCCTCCAGACTAAATCTTCCTCTTCGCAGTACATCTTTTGTCTAGTTAACAGCAAATCCCAGTTTACCAGATGTCCATCAAAATCCGGCCCGTCAACGCAGCCAAAATAAGTCTTTCCGCCAACCTCAACCCGGCAGGCTCCACACATTCCGGTAGCATCAACCATTATCGGATTTAAGCTCACCACTGTTTTTACCCTGAACTCCCGGGTAGTCTCAGAAACAAACTTCATCATAATGCTTGGCCCAACAGCAAAGACCAAATCCACCTTTTCTTTTTCCAGAACTTCCCTCAAAGGTTCGGTAACCAAACCCTTTCGCCCCTTGCTTCCATCATCAGTGGTCAAAATGAGCTTATCGGAATAAGCTAGCAGCTTTTCCTCCCAGATTAAAAAGCTCTCCGAGCGAGCCCCCTGAATGGTTAAAGTAAAGTTGCCAGCTTCTTTAAAAGCTCGAAGTATTGGGAAAAGGGCGGCCACTCCCACTCCACCACCAACTAAAACGGTGAACCCAAATCGGGAAACCTCGGTTGGTTTGCCCAAAGGCCCCACCAGGCTGGCAAGCTCTTCGCCAGCTTTTAAAGCAGAAAGTTTGGCCGTTGTATGACCAACAACCTGGAAAACTGTTACAATTACTCCCCTCTTCCGATCGAAATCAGCCAGGGTTAAGGGAATTCTTTCCCCTTTTTCATCAACCCGCAAAACAAAAAACTGGCCAGCCTGAGCTTTGGCTGCTATCCTCGGCGCTTCAATTTCCATTAAAAAAACTTTTGGAGCTATTTCTTCCTTAAATAAAATTTTTGCCATTCATCCCCTCTTTAATCAGAAAAGCTTTCTCCTTTTACAAAAAGTGTTAAAATATTAATTGTTATTCAAAAACCATTCAAGTAGGGGAAAGGACTGAGTATAATTCGAGAAAGAAAAATAGAAACCAGCCTTATTTTCTATCGCTTTCTTTTTTCTTTTTCCTTTTTCCTTCTTTACCTGATTGGTGAAGTTAGCCTGCTGGCTGCCTTACTGTTTTTCTTCTGGCTCAACCTGGTAAATTTATTTATTTTCTTTTCTTTAAAATTCTTCTCTCGAAAAATAGCCTTCTTAATCAGGACTTTAGACCTTCTGACTCTCTTTTTTGCCGCCTCAATGAGCAGCAGTTCAATTAAGCCCTATTCTTATTTTCTTTTCCCCCTTCCTCTTTTTATCCTCGCTTTTCAAGCTGGAACTTCTAGCAGTTTACTCCTTACCCTTTTCACTTTATTTCTTTTTAACTTCGGCTACCTACTCACCCATAGCTCTCGTTTTTTTGAGTTTTCCCTTTTTAACTCTCCTCTGCCCAGTTTTTTAATTCTTTTGAGCGGGCTGGTAGCCACTTCTCTCTCTTCTTTAAGCGAAAAAATCCTAACTGATAAAAGCCGAAAGATTAAGGAAGAAGAAGAAAAAGTCCGACGCTATGCTGCCCTGGATAAAATAATCGGGGCCGAAAGGCACTTTAAGGACCTGGATTCCTTGCTTAAATTTATCCTCAGCCAGCTAAAAAAGCCTTTAAAGGCCAGGATTTTCTATTTAAAAGAAGAAAATAAAGAACTTATTCTATTTGCTGATGAAAAGGAGGGTAAGCTTAAGAATTCCCTCATTCCCCGGGAAAGCTGGATCTATCAAACCTTTGCCTCAAAAACCTCCAGTCTCTACCCCTCACCGGCTAACCAGTTTCAAGCTTCTAACACCGAACCTTTTAAAAACTCCTTTCTTTTGCTCTCACCCGTTCTTGAGGAAGAGAAAATTCTGGGAGCTTTTCTTGCTGTTCGCAGCTTTGGAGAGCCTCCGTTTACCCTGGACGAACTTGAGTTTTTAGGAATGGCCAGCCACCACTTCCGGGCTTTAATTAAAGAAGCTGAGTTCAGAGAAGATTTAAGAAAATCAGTTAAGGAACTTTCCGCTATTGCTAAAATTGCTGAAGCCAGTATCTCAACCTTAAGCCTGGAAGAACTGTTAGAAGTTAGCTTGGAAGCTGCAGCTAAGGCTTTGCATGCTCACTCCGGCTCTATTTTTCTTTCCCGAGGCGACCAGCTTAAACTGGCCAAAACTTTTAACTTAAGAATCAAGCCTTACACCATAAGCCAGAGGAACGAAAGGGGGAGTGAAATCGCCCAGCTGGTAAAGAAAGAAAAAAAGTACCTTCACCTTGTCAATCCCCTTCCTCCCGAGTTTAAAAGTTTGCACCCGGAAATTACCGACTCTCTTGTTTTGCCCCTTTTAGTAAAAGAAGACTTCATCGGGATACTTTGCCTCAACAACCAGACTCCCCGAAAGTACACCGAAAGCGAGATTAGAACAGCTTTCACCATCGCCAACGAACTGGCTTTAGCTATAAAAACCACCCTTTTACACCAGGAAACTCTAGAGAAATCCCTGACCGACCAGCTTACCGGACTTCGCAACCATGCCTACTTCTGGGAAAGACTGGAAGAAGAGGTTAAAAGAGCCCGTCGCTCAAAAAAACCTTTAAGTATTTTAATTTTTGACCTTGATAACTTTAAAGTCTTAAACGACACCTACGGTCACCTAAAAGGGGATGAAATCCTCAAGGAAGTCGGAAAAGCAGTTAAAGAAACTATCAGGGGAAGTGATATTCCCGCTCGTTACGGTGGTGACGAGTTTGCGGTAATTATGCCGGAAACC
>DAIRCJ010000026.1:0-16601 GCA_036796755.1 Candidatus Geothermocultoraceae bacterium
TTTAGCTGCCCAGGTAACGGGAGCAACGGTTGGAACGCCCAATTTCCAGTAGAGGCGAGCTCTTTCCTCATCATAAATACGGGCAATTACCCGGGGAACATGAAAAAATCTTCTGGCAACCAGCGCTGACACAATGTTGTGATTGTCACCACTGGTGACAGCAATAAAAGCATCAGCTTTTTCCACGCCAGCTTTAATTAAAACCTCGCGGTCAAAGCCGAGCCCGACCACCCGCTCACCTTTAAATCCAGGACTTAGACGACCAAAAGAAGACTCATCGCGATCGATAATAGACACCTGATGACCTTCCCGGCTGAGTAGATTTGCCAGCTCAGAGCCGACCCGGCCACAACCGACTATAATTACTCTCATTTTTATCCCCCTTTTATTTTAACGCTTTTTTCTTTCTTAGCCAGGCTTTCCTTGCTTCCTCAGCTAAAAGGATAGCTGGCGTCCAGCAAAAGAGAAAAAGCCAGTCGAGCAAGTCTAACGGACGATGACCAAAAAGCCTCTGGAAAAAGGGCAAGTAAACAAAGAGGAAAATTAAAACAAGTTCAGACAGGATACCACCGAGATAAAAGGTATTGGTAAAAAAGCCAACTTTTAAAATGCTTTCTTCTTCTGAGCGACAGGCAAAACCATTGCCAATCTGAACCGCTACAATAGAAGCTAAACTCATCGTTATGGCTTTTCCATAAACCTCGGGAGGAAAGGTGGTTAAAGGAAGAAAAGGACGCCACCCTGCCCGCAGGTAAGCAAAAAAGTAGGAACTTAAGCCCGCTACAGCCTCAATCAATCCCAAAAAGCCGTAAGCCCGCAAGAGGAGCTGTTTGTTAAGCAAGCGATCTTTCAGAGAACGAGGAGGTTTTTTCATCAAGCCTGGTGCCGGAGGTTCAGCTCCCAGAGCCAGAGCTGGAATCATGTCTGTCCCTAAGTCAACAGCCAGAATTTGAAGAACAGTCAAAGGCAAAGGGATTAAGCCTCCAGACAGAACAAAAACCAGATAAGGAACTATCTCAGGGATATTGCTGGCAAAAATATAAGTTATGAAGCGTTTGATGTTGGCAAAAACCGTTCTTCCTTCTTCAACCGCATTAACAATCGAAGCAAAATTGTCGTCAAGTAAAATCATTTCCGCGGCTTCTTTAGCTACATCGGTCCCGGTAATTCCCATTGCTACCCCAATGTCAGCTTGCTTAAGAGCTGGAGCGTCGTTCACACCGTCACCGGTTACCGCCACCACTTCACCATTTTCTTTCAGCGCTTTCACAATGTTCATCTTGTCTTCCGGGGAAACCCGGGCAAAAATTAATTCGGGCTCGGTGACAACCTCTTTCAGTTTTTCAAAAGTCAAACTGGCAAGGTGCTGACCTTCATAAATCTTCACCTTATCGCTTGCCAGCCCGATGCGGCGAGCTACCGCTTGAGCGGTCAAGCCATAGTCTCCAGTAACCATAATCACCTTTATTCCTGCTTCTCGGCATTCCCTGATGGCTTTCTCTACTTCCGGGCGGGGAGGGTCCATCATAGCTGCCAGGCCTAAAAAGACAAGGTTGTTTTCAACCTCTTCCACAGAAAACGGTGTTTCATCAGGAGATACCTCTCGATAAGCCAGAGCCAGAACTCTTAAAGCATTTCGGGCAAACTGGTCGTTAGCCTCAATAATTTCCTTTTTTAAACCCTTATCTATGGGAACAATTTTGCCGTCTATTAAAACATATTTTGAAAGTTTCAAGACTTCCAGGGGAGCCCCTTTGACCAGAACCAGGAGCTGATTTTTCTTTCGAACAATAACCGACATCATTTTTCTTCGGGAGTCAAAAGGATTCTCGGCTATTTTTCGGAAATCTTTGGCTAACCTCTCCCGGCTCAAACCCCCTTTCTCTGCCAGAACCAGCAAAGCTCCCTCGGTAGGGTCGCCAAGAATGCCCCAGGTCTCAGCGGAATTAGAAGGGGGTTTAAGTCGGGCATTATTACAAAGAGAGGCACAGGTTAATAAAAGGGAAAGGTTTTTTTCTCTTTCCTGAGCTTCAACGGGAGAGCCGTCAAGTAAAAAATCGCCCTCGGGCTCATATCCCCGGCCACTCACCTGAAAATGCTTTCTGCTGGCAAACAGATGCCTGACCACCATAGCGTTCTGGGTAAGCGTCCCGGTTTTATCGGTACAGATAACTGTGGTTGAGCCCAGAGTTTCAACGCTGGAGAGCTTTTTTACCAAAGCATTTCTTTTAGCCATCCTCTGAACGCCTAAAGCCAGAGAAAGGCTGATCGTGGGAAGAAGTCCCTCGGGTACGTTGGCAACAATAATTCCGATGGCAAATAAAAAGGATTCAAAAGCTGTGAGATTGGTAAGCAAGTAACCCAGCAAAGAGAAGAATATGCCCATACCGATTGCCAGGAAAGCCACCACTTTAGTTACCCAAACCATTTCTTTTTGAAGTGGGCTTGGTTCTTCTTCAATAGCCTGAGTTAAAGAGGCAATTCGACCAAACTCTGTATTCTTTCCGGTGGCAAAAACTACCGCTTTAGCCTGCCCCTGAAGAACATTGGTTCCAGCGAAAATCAGATTAGGACAGTCGGGTAAAGGAAGGTCAGGAGAGTAAGCAAATGCTTCCGCCTGGCGGCGTAAAGGTCGAGACTCACCGGTTAGAGTAGAGTTATCAACCTGAAGATTATAGGCTTCCAGAAGTCTGGCATCTGCTGGAACTTTATCCCCCTCCCCAAGAAAAATAATGTCTCCCGGTACCAGCTCCCCGGCTTCAACCTCCAGGTAATCGCCTTCCCTCATCACCCTGACCTTGAAAGGGAGCAGTTTCTTTAAAGCTTCAGTTGCTTTTTCGGCTTTATACTCCTGGAAAAAACTAAACACCCCGTTGATAAAGATCACTGCCAGAATTGCCCAGCCAAGCTCGTTAACCCTAACTAAAAAAGAAAGCCCCGCCGCCACCCAGAGAAGAAGGGCGAAAAAATGAATGAAGTTAGAAAGAAAAAGGAGGTAAACGGGAGTCTTTTTAGCTTCTTCAATTTTGTTCGGGCCAAAAATTTTCTGGCGTCTCGCTGCCTCCTGAATGGTAAGGCCTGAGCTGGAAGTGTTCAGAAGCTGTAAAACTTCTGAAGGCGAAGATTTTACAATTAGCTCTTTTTTTAAATCAAAAGGTCTCTCTTCCCCAGACTCCATAAACTAAAGGTTATTACGGAAAAAACTTCTGTCAAGCATTATTTCAAATTTTTTGGGGAAAGTTCGGGGAAAGTTCTCTCAAAAAAAGTTGTCAGTCCTTAAAGAAACCTTTATAAATACTAAAGAAACTTCCTGCTAATAACCTCAAAAGGGAAATAATTGTTTAGAAATAAAGTTATTCAAGGAAATGAACAGGCGTCAAAGGATGGTCAACAGGCGGTGGCTCTTCATCAGCATAACCGAGAGTCAAGCCATAAAGCACTGTTTTATCTTCGGGTAGGTTCAAAAGTTTACTTACTTTTTCTTCCACCCAGGGAGCCATCGTGAAACAGCAAGTACCCAAGCCTTTAGAGAAAGCAACTAATTCAATAAGCATTATCTCAGTCCCGCAAGGAGTGGCCACCCCTTTAAATTCCCAAACTGACTCCAACTTAGGAACCACAACAATAATTATTACCGGGGCTCCACCTAAGTCGGCGTAGTAAAAAATCGCTTTATTCCTTTCTTTTTCCTCCAAAATATCAAGTATTTCTTTAAGGTGCGTTGTGTTCTGGGAAACTAATTTAACCAGCTCTTCTTTTTTGGAACCAGTTAAAATATAGTACTCATGCTTCTTGAAAGAAGGTGAGATTGGTGAGTGAGAAGCTACTTCTAAAATTTCCCTAATTGTTTCCTTGGGTACGGGTTCTGGCTTATACTTCCTTATTGAGCGACGCTTTAGGATAGCCTCAGTTAAATCCATGATTATTCTCTCTACTCATCCTTGTGTTTTAAAAAGTCAGGAACCTCAAACTCTTCAACATCAAAACTGGGTAAAGGTTCGGAAAAAGGAATTTCGGTAGCAAAATCCAGTTTCTCCTGCCTTCTTTTGTCAAAGCCAGCCGCTATAACTGTAACTTTGACCTGGTCTCCCAGCGAATCATCAATTACTGCTCCAAAAATTATATTGGCGTCAGGATGAGCAGCCCGGGAAATAAGTTGAGCTGCCTCGTGAACCTCGCTTAAAGTTAAGTCAGAACTTCCCGAAATGTTGAGAAGGATACCCCTTGCTCCCTCAATCGATTCCTCAAGTAAAGGACTGGAAATAGCCAGCTCACTGGCTTTAGAAGCTCGGTCATCCCCCGAAGCCACTCCGATACCCATTAAAGCTGAGCCTGCTTCATGCATAACTGCTTTTATATCGGCAAAGTCAAGATTAATCAAACCTGGTACGGTAATTAAGTCGGTAATGCCCTGAACGCCCTGCCTTAAAACATCATCTGCCAAGCGAAAAGCATCAAGAATACTGGTTCGCTTATCGGCGACCTGTAAAAGCTTTTCGTTCGGAATTATTATTAAAGTATCAACCTTTTCTTTTAACTTCCTGATGCCGTCTTCAGCTTGCAAGGCCCTCTTTCGGCCTTCAAAAGAAAATGGCCGGGTAACCACACCAACAGTCAAAGCGCCAATCTCTTCCTTGGCTATTTCAGCAATTACAGGAGCAGCTCCCGTTCCTGTCCCACCACCTTTGCCAGCGGTAATAAACACCATGTCAGCCCCCTGTAGAGCATCGGTAAGAATCTGCCGACTTTCTTCAGCCGCCTGAAAGCCAAGTTCAGGATTGGAACCGGCACCGAGACCACGGGTCACTTTCTCTCCAATGTTAATTTTTATATCGGCATCGGACATCAAAAGAGCCTGGGCATCGGTGTTTACGCTAATAAATTCAACTCCTTTTACTCCTGCTTCAATCATTCGGTTTATGGCATTACAACCGCCGCCACCAACGCCAACTACCTTTATCACAGCTAAATATGGGTTCGTTGGTACCATATTGTTTCCTCCCAAAACTTTAAAGTAAAACTTGAAACTTCTTAAGCTTAACCATTGATTTAAAGTTAACCCAAAAAGAATAATTTTGCAACTCTTTCTTGAAAATCAAAGTTCAAAGCGCTAGTGACTGGCTGGCTTGGTTACCGGGTTTGAGGGTACGCGAACATCAATCATTAAAACTTCCTTTTCGGTGCGCAAAAACTTCTGGATAATCTCGGCTTTTTTCTCAATCTCTTCCGGGCGGCCAAAAAGGATTTCCACCCCTTCATCAGTGTAAAAAGTTATGTTTTCTCCACCAGGAACGGAAACCAGTTTTATTTTTTTATAAAGAGCGGTGGGTAGACGGGAAAGAACATCCAGGCTGGACTGAAGGGGTTTTGAATCAACTATTAAACCAACTTTAAGAGACTTAATGGGTATATCGTGAAGTGAAGGAAGGTCAACTTTTTCCGGGTCAACTTGAGCAATCACAAAAGACTCGGAATCAATTAAGTAACCTGTCTGGTTAGCTTCTAGTAAAGCCAGGGGTTTACGTTCAACTATTTTTACACTTAAGCCATCAGGCAAGCGACGGGAAACAAAAGCCTCTTTAATCCAGGGATTTTCCTCCAACTTCATCGCCAGGTCCCGCACTGAGAGAGAAAAAATACTTGTCCCCGGTTTTAAGGAAAGAATTTTCAAAATTTCTTCGTTTTTCAAAACCCTATTTCCAGAGATAGAAACCTTTTCCATCTTTAAATCAAAAGTGCTGGAGCGAAAGAAAAAAATCAGACCAATGAAAGCCAGAAGCAGTATTAAAAGGAAAATGCCGGTGCGGATCTGTTTTTTTCTTCTTTTCTCTCGAAGCTTCCTCTCTCTTTCTCGGCGCTTTTCTTCAACTATATCCTTTGAGACTACCACTTTAAAATCTCCCCAAAAGTTCAATTTCTAATTCTAACAAGACGCCGTGTTTATTCCAAACCCTTTCTCTCACTTCCTCAATTAAAGAAAAAATATCAGCAGCCCGGGCTCCTCCAAGGTTTACAATAAAGTTAGCGTGTTTGGGAGAAACCATTGCCGCCCCTTTTTTTAATCCTTTTGCCCCGGCTAATTCAATTAAGCGAAAAGCCTTTTCTTCGGGAGGATTTTTAAAGACTGAGCCAGCGGTGAAACAGCCCTGAGGCTGGTTTTTTTTTCTTAAGCGAAAATTCTTCTCCATTTGTTCTTTTATCTTATTTTCGTTACCAAATTTCAACCCAAGCTCTACTTCCAGAACCAATTCCCTTAAAGAAGAAAAGCGATAACCAAAATTCAAATCAGACCGATAAAGATTTTTTAGCTCAAGTGAGCTATCCAGCACAGTTACCCGATTTACTAACGGGCCAATTTCTTTCCCAAAGGCTCCGGCGTTCATCTTGACTGCTCCTCCCAGGCTTCCAGGAATCCCAACGGCAAAAGCCAGACCGTCTAAAGAATGGTTCAGAGCACCCCATACCAGCTCAGGAAGGGGAACAGCCGCCCCGGCAACAACTCTTTCCTCATCAACCAGAAAGCGAGAAAATTCACTTCCCAGACGCAACACCAGTCCCTCAAAGCCTTCGTCAGAAACCAGAATATTGGTACCCCGTCCCAGAACAAACCAGGGAATATTAAACTTCCTGGCCACTTTTAAAGCCGTTTTTAACTCAAATAGATTCTCTGCCTCAAGAAAGAGGCGAGCTGGACCACCAACCCGAAAGGAAGTAAAAGGCGCCAGAACCTGATTCTGGCGGACTTTTTTTCCTAACAATCTGGAAAGAGAAAGGTGGGCTTGCTGCCAATCAGGCAAGCTTCTTTACCTCCAGCGCCCTCAGGAAATCTTCACCCAGCAAAGTAACATCTCCTGCTCCGACGGTTAAAACTAAATCACCAGACTTAACCAGCTCACACAAAAGCTGGCGAGCCTGGATTAGAGAGGGAGTGTAAGCTACTTGAGAATCTGGTTTTTCTTCCAGTAAAGCCTCAAGAATAATCTTGCCTGTAACCCCCGGTAAGGGTTTTTCCCCGGCTGGATAAACATCAGTCAAAACTACAAAGTCGGCCAGGTCAAAAGAGCGAGCAAAATCACGGTAAAGAAAACTGGTTCGAGAAAAGCGATGAGGCTGAAAAACGCAGATAATTCGCTCGAATTTCTGGAGAGAAGCGGCTTTCAGGGTCGCTTCCACCTCGGAAGGATGATGAGCATAATCATCAACAACGGTTACTCCATTAACTTTTCCCTTAAATTCAAAACGGCGCTTAACCCCGGAAAAAGAACCCAGGGCAGTTTTAAGGTCTCTAAAGTCTGCTCCCAGAAACAAACCTGCGGCTATAGCAGCCAGAGAGTTTTGGAGGTTATGCAAGCCTGGAACTCTCAAAGTTATTGAGCCCAGCTTTTTCCCTTTATAGATCAGGTCATAAAAAGTACCAGAGCCCTCAAGTTGAACATTCTCAGCTCGAACAAGATTATCCTTTCCCAGCCCATAGAAAAGGCAATCCCTCCCGCTTCTTTCCGCCAGCTCCCGGGTTAATAAATGGTCGCCGGAGACAATTGCCACTCCTTCCGGCGAGGTGTTTTTTATAAACTCAAGAAAACCATTTTGAATGGAACTATAATCACCAAAATAATCAAGGTGGTCTGCCTCAACATTGGTTACAATTGAAACAAAAGTGGAGATTCTTAAAAAAGTTCCATCTGATTCATCCGCCTCAACCACTAAATAATCACCTTTGCCAGCTCTAGCATTGGTTCCCGCTTCATTAAGTTCCCCCCCGACGATATAAGTAGGCTCAAATCCGGCTACTTCCAGAACCCGGGCTACCATTGAAGTAGTGGTCGTTTTTCCATGAGTTCCAGCCACAGCTACAGTTTTTTTCTGGGAAGTTAAAAAAGAAAGGGCGTCCGCTCGAGATAACACAGGCAAACCTTTTTTTCTGGCCTCAGCTAACTCCACATTATCTGAGGGAATGGCCGAAGAAAAAACTACGATTTCAGAGCCTATGATATTCTCAGCTCGATGACCAATAAAAACCTTAACCCCAATTTCTGAAAGTTGACGGGTGAAACGAGACTCTTTTAAATCAGAACCCTGAACTTCAAAACCTCTTTCCGCCAGAATTCGGGCTATAGCGCTCATCCCGGCACCACCTATGCCAACAAAATGCCATCTTTTAAAACTTTCCACCTGATTTATCTGGTTAACCATTCCCACTCTTCCGATTCTTCAGTTTCTTCGGTAGCTGATTGTAAAATTTCGCTGGCCTGTTTCAGGCTGAGAATTATTTCCACTATCGCCTGGTCGGCCTCTCTTCGGGAGAGCCAGCGAGCTCGTTGTCCCATCAAACGTAAAGCAGTTTCATTATATATTACTCTTTTCACCTCTTCAAAAAGAACAATAGGGGTTAAATCTTTTTCTAAAATAACTCTTCCTGCCCCCCTTCTTTCTACCGCTCTGGCGTTTTCTTCCTGGTGATTATCGGTTGCCCAGGGATAAGGAACCAAAATTGCTGGTTTGCCCAGAGCCATAAGTTCAGAAATCGTCGTGGCACCCGCGCGACAAAGAACAAGGTCGGCAGCGGCATAAGCTAAACCAATTTCTTCAAGATAGGGAAAAGGGCGATAAACCAGTTCCTCAGGAAAGTTAAGTTGCTCCTTTTTCTCCTCAAACTCCTTTTTTACTTCTTCGAAATTTGCCTCACCCGTCAGGTGAATAATCTGGATAGGACGAAAACGAGCAAAGCTGGGGAGAGATTTAAGTAAGGCCTCGTTTAACTTAACCGAACCCTGGCTGCCTCCCATCACCAGGAGAGTTTTAAGATCTTCCTTAAGACCAAAAAATTTTATGGCTTCCTCTTTTCGGGCTTTAAAAATCTCCTCTCGCACCGGGTTGCCTGTAAATTTGGTCCGGTTTGATTTAATTCCTCTGGTTTCAGGGAAAGAAAGAGCTACCGATTCGGCAAAGCGGGAAAAAATCCGATTGGTCAGCCCAGCTACAGCGTTTTGTTCATGAAGAAAGAAGGGTCGACGAAGAAAAACCGCTGCCAGAAGAACCGGAAAAGCGACATAGCCACCGGTAGCAAAGATAACATCGGGCGAAAACTCTCTTAAAATACTCAAAGACTGAAAGAAACCTTTTAGATTGGATACCGCGCTTTTAAAAAAGTCAAAACTTATCTTTCGGGTGAGGCCACAAGCTTCTATCGAGCGAAAAGGATAGCCACTTTCCGTGGCTAATTTCTCTTCTAGGCTGCCTGCTTTCCCAACATATAAAATTTCCGCTTCGCTTACTTTCTCTTTAAGTCTGTTTAAGACGCAAAGAGCCGGATAAACGTGACCGCCGGTCCCTCCGCCAGTTACCAAAACTTTCAACTTTCACCTCCTTCTCTCCTTTGGCGACCGAAAGGAGAATGCCTATTCCCCAGAGGGTAAATATAAGAGAAGAGCCACCGTAGCTGAGTAAGGGCAAGGGAACACCAGTGACAGGAAGAGTATGAGTTACGGCTGCCATAT
This sequence comes from Candidatus Geothermocultoraceae bacterium, assembly GCA_036796755.1. Taxonomy (GTDB): domain Bacteria; phylum Actinomycetota; class Aquicultoria; order SKW223; family CALKMS01; genus CALKMS01. The sequence continues at coordinate 9,498 of DAIRCJ010000026.1, forward strand.
TAATAAAGGCTTGAACCACCACCCAGATACAGATTCCAGCTGACACTACTCGCCCGAAAAAATCTTTAGCTCTAATTGCGGTGCGTAATCCGAAGTAACCAAAGAAAAAATAAAGCAAAGCCACTAAAAAGGTCCCGATTAAGCCCATTTCTTCTCCCATAATGGCAAAAATGAAATCGGTGTAAGAGGCAAACAGGTAAAAGAATTTCGAACGACTCTTTCCGAACCCTTTACCAAAAATACCCCCGCTGGCAAAGGCATAAAGAGACTGTCTGATCTGATAGCCGCTTCCTTCTGGGTCGCTCTGGGGATTGAAAAAAGTTTTTAACCTCTCGATTCTGTAGCGCGAATTTTTGTCGAAAAGGGAAATTAACAGAAAGAGTGAGATTAAAAGAGCTATTATTAAAACAACCGAAATCACATATCTCAATCGCACCCCCGCAGCAAAAATCAAACCCAGAAAAATAACCGCAATTATCACGGCTGTGCCCAGGTCACGCTGTAAGAAAACTATGGCACAGATAGCAACCGCTACAAGACCTAACTTCAGACATTTATCGGAATCGGGCATTGTCCTTCTTCTGGCCAGAAACTCTGCTCCAAAAAGAATTAAAGCCAATTTGGCAAACTCTGAAGGCTGAAAAGAAATAAAACCAAGATTAAGCCAGCGTACTGCACCCCCGCCTTCCTTGCCAAAGCCAGAAAAAAATATCAAAAGCAAAAGAAATATTGAGAGGGCAAGCAAAAGAAAAGAAGCTGAGCGCCAGATTCGGTAATCAAGGCGACTGGAAAAAAAGAGCAAAACCAAACCGATGGAAACTCCAATAAGTTGTTTTTTGAAAAAATAATAAAGGTCATGCTGAGCCCGATAGGCCCAGGCTGAACTCGCACTTAAAACCATAAAGAGGCCTACCAGAAGAAGAAGAGCTGTAATCATTAAAAGTCCATAGTAATTTACCTCAATTGAGCTCCGTCTCACCTGCCCACCTCCTTACGAGCTTTTGAAAATAATCCCCTCTTTCGGCATAACTGCTAAACTCATCAAAGCTGGCACAACCTGGAGAAAGCAAAATAACATCACCTGGCTTAGCCAGGGCTACTGCCTTCTCAAAAGCGTCCTTTAGTTTTTCTCCGGACTCAAACCTGATTCCCTCTTCAGAGAAACTACGGCCAATCTCCTCCCTGGACTGCCCAAAAAGAACTACTTTCACGCTTCTAGAGTTAGAAGCAACTTTTTTTGCCAGTTCCTTAAAACTATTTCCTTTATTTAAACCACCAAGTAGCAAAACAACCGGTTGCGAAAAGGCATCAAGAGCCCTGAGCACAGCATCAGGGTTGGTCGCTTTTGAATCATCGTAAAAGGAAAGATTTTTGAAGCCCCCAACCAGCTGGAGGCGGTGAGGCAATCCTTCAAAGCGACTTAAAACCCTACCCAGAGTATCGCTTGCAATACCCAGAACTTCGGCCACGGCCACTACTGCCAGAACATTTTCCAGGTTATGCTGGCCTCTTAGCTTAAGCTCTTTTTGGGGAAAAACCTTTTTCGGAAAATTTTGAGAATTAAGGGTGGTCAAAATCCAGTCGTTTTCAGACCAAACCCGAGCTTCAGAGCTAAACTTGCTGTAAAAAACGACTTTTCCTTTCGCTTCCCTGACCAGGTTCCTGACGGCTAAATCATCATAGTTAAAAACTGCTGAATCGGCTTCAGTCTGGTTCTTTAATATTTTTGCTTTAGCTCTCAGATAATCCGCGAAGTCAGGATGCCAGTCCAGATGGTCTTCGGTAATATTTAAAATTACTGCTACCTGGCAGCGAAAATCAACAATGGTTTCAAGTTGAAAGCTGGAAAGCTCGCAAACAAGAGTTGTCCCCTCTCTCACTCTCTCGAGAACTTCGGACAGGGGGTTGCCGATATTTCCACCTACCAGAACATCTTTTCCCTCTTCCCTCAAGACCTCGCCAATAAGCTGAGTTACCGTGGTTTTTCCATTGGTTCCCGTTACTCCAACTATCGTAACTTTTTCTTTCAACCCGAGTTGATAAGCAAGCTCGACTTCGCTAAAGAAGGGAACGCCACTTTGCCGAACTTTTTCAAAAACGGGAGCTTTTTTGGGAACCCCGGGGCTGAGAACAATAAAGTCGAAAGGGGAAAGTTCTGGAAAGTTCTCTTCCCCTAAGAAAACTTGAGCCCCATTTAACTCTAACTTCTCTTTCTCTCCCTTCAGCTGAGAATTAACAGCGCTATCAAAGCAAGCAACCTGAAAATTTCTTTTTAGCAAGGCTGAAGCAGCTGCTTGTCCACTTTTGCCAAGCCCTATAACCAGCGCCCTCTTCCAGCTATCATCCATTTTCTTATCACTTCCTTACGGCGGTCATAAAGTAAGCAACAAAACCCCAGCCGGCAAGAACAGCGGTTAAAATCAAAAACCTTGCCATAACCTTGGTTTCTGACCAGCCAACCAGTTCAAAATGGTGATGAATGGGAGCCATCTTAAAAACTCTCCTGCCAAACCAGCGAAAAGATACAATCTGAATAATCACTGAAAGAGCCTCAAGGACATAGATGCCCCCAATAATAATAAGAAAAAGCTCGGTTTTGGTAAGAGCAGCCAGAGCGGCAACCGCTCCCCCCAAAGCAATTGAGCCAGTGTCTCCCATAAAAATGTCAGCCGGGTAGACATTATGCCAGAGAAACCCGATGCAGGCTCCCGATATTGCTGCCCCAAAAACTGCGAGGTCAAACTTCCCCTGGCGAAAAGCAATAGCGGTAAAAGCAAAGCAAACAACGCTAGCCGTGCCAGCCGCCAGACCATCCAGTCCATCAGTTAAGTTCAAACTATTAACTGTGGAAACAAAAAGAATTAACAAAAAGAGCAGGTAAGCAAAGGGTGGAAGACCTATATAAAGTTTGGTAAAAGGAATTAAAAGGCTGGTTGGCAACTTGTCTTGATAAAGAAATATATAACCAAAAATCAAAGCGCCCAGAATTTGCAAAGCAATTTTGTAACGAGCCAGCAATCCCAGAGAACGAACTTTGACGACCTTCAAATAGTCATCAATAAAACCAACAAAAGCAAAAAAAATCAAAGAAAACAAAGCCGTATAACTCAGCCAGGTATAGCCTCTTTGATAAGCAAAAAGCAAAAAAGAAGCCACACTGGCTAAGACAATTGCTATCCCTCCCATCGTCGGAGTCCCTTCTTTTGTCAGGTGAGTAAATGGACCATCGGTTCTGACAATCTGGCCTATATTTTTATCTTTTAAAAATTTTTCCATCAGGGGGACAAAAACAATGGTAAAAAAAGCAGCTAACCCGGCGGCCAGGAATATCTGATAGGTAGGATAGGCTGGAAAGAGTATTTTAAGCATCTTTTAACTTCTCCTTTAACTTTTCAATAGCTTTTTCCATCTCAATCAAGCGGGAAGCTTTAAAAAGAACAGCATCACCAGGCTTAACTTTTGATGCCAGGAATAAGCCGGCGTCTTCGGCACTTTTAAAAACTTCAACTTCTTTTTTATAGCCCATCCTTAAAAGTTCCTCTTTAATCCAGCTAACTTCCTTTCCCACCAACAATACAAGCTCCAGGGGAAGGGAATAAATTTTTTGTCCCAGCAAACGGTGTTGTTCCTCCGAAACAGCTCCCAGCTCAAGCATATCGCCCAGACAGGCAATTTTTCGCTCACCCTTAAAATCGATTAAGAGCTCAAGCGCCGAATTCATTGAGTCAGGGTTGGCATTGTAAGCATCGTTAATTATCCAGACCCCGGCAAAATTTTCTATCTCTCCCCTCATCGAGCTAAGATGAGCCTTTTCCAGACCCTCTTTTACTTCCTTTAAACCTAAACCAAAAACATACCCCACGGCAGCGGCAGCTAAAGCGTTTTCCACAAAGTGCTTGCCCGATTGACCCAAACTTACCTCTATCTCCTCATCCCCGTAAACCAATCTAAACCGGGGACGCGCCATCTCATCCACCCTGATTTGTTCCGCCCTGATCGGAGCCTCAAAATTATTAAACCCAAACTTTAAGGTTTTAGCTGGAGTAGATTTTTCCAGATAATCGGCGTATTTGTTGTTTGCCGGAATGATAGCAAAGCCCTGAGGTGGGAGGGCCTGGAGCAATTCGGCTTTTGCTTGAGCTATTTTATCCTGGCTCCCCAGCCTTTCGTAATGAGCAAGTCCCACTGAAGTGACAACTCCAACCTCAGGCTGGGCAATGTCTGCCAGCTGAGCTATCTCTCCTAAGCCCCGCATTGCTAACTCTAAAACCATAACTTCGGCTGAGTCGGAAGAGTTTAACAAACTCAAAGGCAAACCGATTTCATTATTAAAATTCTTCGGGGAAGCGGCAACCCTGAACCTCTGGCTTAAAACTGATTTCACATAATCTTTAGTGGTGGTTTTCCCTGTACTGCCAGTAATTCCAACTACTTTAAATCTGGCTTTTCCCCGATAATAACGGGCTAAGCTTTGCAAAGCATGAAGAGTGTCTTCAACTTTGATGATAAAAAATTCACCTTCAAGTTTAACTTTATCCTTAATTGAGTCTGCTCTCTCATTAAAAACCAAAGCCCCCTTAGCTCCATTCCTTATTGCCTGTTCCACAAAATCAGTTCCGTCAAGCTTTTCCCCCCGTAAAGCAACAAAAAGCGAGTCTTTTAAGGTCTCCCGGCTATCAATACTAACACCAAAAAATACCTCTTTACCCGAGCCTTTAAGAAAATCACCCTGGACAATCCCGGCCAGAGCTTGACTATTCAAAGTAATCATCATCAGACAAGCTCCCTTTTTTTCCCCAGAGCCTTCAGCGCCTCTTCTCTATCGGAAAAATGAACAGTCTTATCTTTGAATATCTGGTAATCTTCGTGTCCTTTTCCGGCAATTAAAACCAGATCCCCTGGTTCTGCCATTTCTACTGCCTTAAAAATTGCCTCCTGACGATCGGTAATTTTTAAATAATTTTCTTTTCGAACTTCCCGAAAGCCTTTCTCTATCTGGCTTATTATTACCTCAGGGTCTTCCGAGCGGGGATTGTCAGAAGTTATTATGGCAAAATCACTTAAGGAAGCCACCGCCCTTCCCATTAAAGGCCTTTTTCCTCTATCTCGGTCCCCTCCACAACCAAAAACCACAATTAACCTTCCCTGGCAAATTTCTCGCGAATCCTTAAGAACTTTTTCTAATCCATCTGGCGTGTGAGCGTAATCCACTACCACGAAAAAGTTTTGACCACCATTTATAAACTCCATCCTTCCGGGTACTCTATCCAGAGCTTCCAGCCCGGACCTAATATCTTCTATTGAGCAACCCAGAGCTCGAGCAGCACCAGCAGCGGCCAGAGAGTTATAAACATTAAACTTTCCCTTTAACTTTAATCTTATGGGGACTGTTTCCTCTTCCAGACAAAGATTAAAAAAAGTTCCTTCGGAGCTTAGCTTCAAATCCGTTGCCATCACATCGGCTTTCTTTTTTATTCCAAAAGTAACCACTTTTTCACCGGTAACAGCGATTTCTTCACCCAGATCGTCATCAAGATTAACAACTTTTAAAACCTCAGGGTAGGCTTCAAAAAGCTCTTTCTTTGTCTTTCGATACTCCTCAAAGGTTCCGTGATAGTCAAGATGGTCTCGGCTTATATTAGTCAAAACCAGAGCTTTAAAAACAACGCCTTCAATTCTTCTCTGGTCTATAGCGTGAGAAGAAACTTCCATAGCAACTCTCTTCACTGAAGATTCAACCATTCGGGCAAAGATCTTCTGTAAATCAAGAGATTCTGGGGTTGTATGGTTTAGTTTTCTTCTCTCTTCCCCTATCCTCAGCTCTACTGTTCCTATCAAACCAGTTTTTTCTCCACTAGATTTAAATATAGAATCAAGCAAATAAGTAGTAGTTGTTTTACCATTGGTTCCCGTCACCCCAACAACATCCAGCCTGGAAGAAGGGAAATTATAAAAACAAGCAGATGCCCGAGCCAGAGCCAGGCGAGTGTCCGACACTAAAGCCTGGAAACATTTTATTTCGGGCAAGTATCTTGAAGTAACAACTCCACAAACTCCTTTTTTTTCGGCTTCGGCTGCAAAAAGATGGCCATCTGTTTGGCTTCCTGGGAGACAGAAAAATAAATCCCCCTTTCTGGTTTCTCTTGAATCATAAGATAAACCTTTTAGGCCTTCTAAAGAGCCAAATGTTCTCTCAGGTTTTATCGCCGTTAGTATTTTGTCTTCCAGCTTCATCTTAACGAGCTTCCTCTGAAGGGATTTTTAGATGCCTTAAAGAGAACTCCATTATTTCCCGAAAAACTGGAGCAGCAGCAATACCTCCATAATAACCATTTTTAGGCTCATCCAGAACTACAATGATAGCTACTCTGGGGTCTCTTACAGGAGCAAAACCTACAAAAGAAGCAACATAAGCCCCTTTCAAGTAACCGCCTCCGGGTTTTGGTTTCAAAGCCGTTCCGGTTTTCCCGGCTACACGATATCCCTTAACAGCCGCTTCCTTACCGGTCCCTTTAGTGGTCACCTTTTCCAGGGCATATTTAATTTCGTTACTGGTTTTAGTTGTAAGCACCTTTTCACCTATGTCTGGCTTATACTCCATAATAATTTTACCTCTTTCATCCCTGACTTCCTTTATAAAATGAGGTCTAACTTTAATCCCTTGATTGGCTATGGTTGAGACCATTAAAAGCATTTGTAAAGGCGTCACTCCTATGCCTTGACCATATGAGATTGTGTAAATCGTCGGAGCCGACCAGTACTCTGGTTTAGACAACTGTCCTTTTGCTTCTCCGGGAAAATCAATCCCGGTTTTTTCTCCGAAACCAAATGAGCGATAATACTCATAAACACATTTTTTACCCAGCGCTCTGGCTATTAAAGAAGAGCCAATATTATAAGACTTCACCAGAATGGTTTCCACTGTGTAGCTCCCAGCTGGCCGATGATGAGCCTCTCCAATGGTATATCCTCCCACTTTCAATTTAGAAGGCAAGTAAAGTCGGGATTTAAGGTTAAACTTCTTCTCTTCGAGGGCTGCGGAAACCACCGCTACTTTCATTGTTGAGCCTGGCTCGTAAATATCGGTTAGGGCCCAGTTTTTTC
>DAIRCJ010000027.1:0-16406 GCA_036796755.1 Candidatus Geothermocultoraceae bacterium
ATACAAATTTAAAAGTTAGGGGTAAAATAAGAATATGGAAGTAATTGGCAAAGTGGTTAAGATTGAGGGAAAGAATATTGTTCTTCAAATTCCCCGCAGCCCGGCTTGCGCGGGCTGTCGTCTCTGCCATCAGTTTGAGGAAAGCTCTTATCTTGAGGCTGAAAACCAGATCCAGGCCAGGGTGGGCGATCTGGTAAAAGTGGTTTTGCCGAACAAAACCTTTGTTAAGGCTTCTTTTCTTGCTTATGGGTTGCCTCTTTTCTTTTTCTTTTCCGGTTATTTTCTCGGGCAATTTTTTTCTTCCTTTCTCAGGATAAAAGGCGAAGGTTTGGCTATTCTTTTTTCCTTCCTTTCCCTTTTCCTCTCCTTCCTTATCCTTCGTCTTCTTTACCCAAGCGGTAGCCAAAGGGTTTCTCTTTTCCTACCACAGGCCCGGGAAATTGTTAACTCTGACTCCTCGCTTAAAGTCAGCTGCGACTATTCCCGGGGCCTGAACAAGGCTCTTGACTGAAAGCTTAGCTTCTGTTAGTATACCCCCTATGGTATTTAAAAAAGTTTTTTGGGCTCTTTTTTTTCTGGCTCTCTTAATTTTTCCCCTAGCTTGCCAGACCCCAGGCAAAACTACCCCGGTTGACTTTAGCCAACCCTCTTCTTTTACTCACCCAATGGTTTTAGAGTTTTTTGCCCCTTGGTGACCGGCTTGCCGGGAAATCACCCCTGTCGTGAACAGGCTTCAGCAAAAATACGCCGGAAAAGTGGAGATCAAACAGCTAAACACCGATGAAGCTTCTACCCGCCCCTGGGCCGAAAAATACGGGGTTCAGGCTGTTCCCACCTTTGTTTTTCTTGACCGGTCCGGGAAAGTGCTGGATAAAGTTGTTGGGGCTTTGCCCGAGGAAGCCTTGGAAGAAAAAATCCGCTCTTTGCTTAATTAAAACTTTTTTCATCCAACAGAACTGCTAAAATTGAGCTATGAAGCTTCTTATAAAGCATTCTTTTTCTTTAACTCCCCGAGAGGCTGCCTCTCTCCAGCAAAAGCTGGCTGAAAAAGTTAAAATAAAAAAACTTGACTTAGAAAAAATCAGGATTGTAGCTGGAGTAGATGTTTCTTATTCCCGAACTTCAAAAAAACTCTATGCGGCAGTGGTAGCTCTTTCCTTTCCGGAACTTAAAATTCTGGAAAAAAGAGGTTATGCTGGCCGGGTTTCCTTTCCTTACCTTCCTGGTCTTCTTTTTTTCCGCGAAGGAGAGTCTCTGGTGAAAGCTTTGCAGTCCCTAAACATTGAGCCTGATATCCTGATGGTTGATGGCCACGGACTGACCCATCCCCGGGGCTTCGGGATTGCCTGCCATCTGGGGGTTATCTTTGGCAAGCCTTCGGTGGGCGTAGCGAAAAAACCTTTAAGCGGAGAGTTTGCCCTTCCCTCAGAAAAACCCGGCAGCTGGTCACCGATAATAAAAGAGGGAGAGAAAATAGGCCTGGTCCTCAGGACCAGGCCTCAATCTAAACCAGTTTATGTTTCACCTGGCCACCTGATAAACCTGGAAAGTGCCTATCGACTGGCCTGGCAAACAACAAGAGGCCATCGCTTACCTGAGCCCATCCGTCTGGCTCATCTTTACTCCAATGAGATGCGCCTTAAAGACTCCCGGTTTGCTTAATAAGCTCCACCCTCAGCTGAAGCTGGTGGTTGAGAGGCGGCAAAATTCATTCGGTAGTACTGAGCCAGATAGTGAGCATAAATCAGAGTAGCCATAAAGCCCAGAAAAATAAGGGCAATCTGTCCAAGCAAGGGAATAACACTTAAAATAGAGCCGACTATACCAACCGCAAAGGAAACCCCAACCATAATAGCTAAAAGCAGGAAATATCCACCAAGGTTAACGGTGAGGTAGCCAAAAATCTGGCCAAACTTAAAGCCAGAGCCAAAAGTGCCTTCCCGAGCATAGTTAAGAATAATTGCCGGCGAAACAATGGCCAGCAATAAGAGGTAAATCCCGCCTAAACCCATAAAAATAACCATCCCGCCCAGGGCAGCAAAACCAGCAGCCTGACTATCACCCTGGCTGGTTAAAGTTGCTCCCAGCAGGGGAACGAGAGAAAAACCCATTAAAATGAGGGCCGGCAAAGACCAGGCCAGTATAATCAAAGCTAATATAAGGCCGTCAACTAGTTTCTGACCAATTTCGTCCCACTCGGGAAGAGGAAGTTCTCTGCCTCCCATAAGCTGACGCAAAAGGGTTAAATAGTAACCGTAAGTAGCCAGGTTCAGAATGGGAACCAGAGTAATTAAACCGCCGATAGCTACCTTTTTTAACCAGTCCCTGTCTTCAAAGATATAAGTAACTCCCCGACCTATATCCACTTTCTCACCTCCCTTCCTTAAAAAAATCCCCGGAGGGTTTTTCCTTCTGGAAAAGGCTAACCCTCGGTAAGTAATTAAATAGTAACCCAGAGAGGGCAAAAAGAAAAGCTAAAATTACATAATAACGGTAAGCGCGCGATTTAAGCTTCAGACCTCCGGCTTTTTGGGCATTCAAAACCCAGAAAGCCCCGTCTTCTCTTATCTCATCAGGGTTCCCTTCGCTAATTTTTCCGGGTAGCTGGAGTTTTAAATAATAAGGTTCCTGGCTGCTTACTCTCTGAACTCGGGCTTGAAAAAAATAATCAACAAAGAAAAAGTAGTCCTTTTTTTCAATCAGGCCCTCCCCAACATAAAAGAGCTGCCTTTCTCTCAGTTGCTGAATTAAGGAGGGGTCGGGGTAAAGAAAAATCCCGTTCCTTCCTTCCCGGTCCACTCCCACCACCACCCGGGTTAAAGAGCATCCCCGGGGAACCAGTAAAAATAGAAGAAAAAGTAAAGCCAGGCTTAAAATTTGAACCCGGCCTGTTTTGTCCTCACTCTTCCACAACTTTGTAAACCGTGTCGCCTTCGCGAACCTTTTCCCTGACTTTCAAACCGATGGAGTCCCCGGCTTTAGCTTCACTTACCGGCTGGTGTTCTATCTGCATTGACTCCACTTCCTGAACAAAGTCGGTAGTGTGCCCTTTGATGTGCACTTTGTCTCCTACCCGAAGGCTCCCGCTTAACTCAATGGCAGCAACGCTTAGATGAGAAAAGTAATGAGTGGCTTTCCCCACTTCAACCTCTTTCATCCTTCCCTCCTTTCCTTCTTTTTTACCCAAATCGGGTTTTTTGACGACCTTTTCCAGGGTGCCGGCTTTCAAAAAACCAAGCAACAAAAAGGTAGCTCCTAACATCTCAGCCGGGTAAAGCCCAACTGTTTTTCCGGCTCGAGCCAGACTTCCCGCAAAAGCAATGATCAAAGTGCCAATGGCAATTAAGATATTGGCCCACATCCGGTAAGCATACTCCTTTTTTGCTGCAAAGCGAATTACTGAATAAACCGCTCCCCCCAGAAGCAAAATAGTCCCGGGGATGGTGTAAAAGAAGGAAAAAACCCGAACTCTTCCAGGCATAGCTTTTCCGCCAACCGTTATTCCGAGAATAAGACTTTCGGTTCTCAGAGGCGAGGTTAAGGCAAAGTAAAGAAAAGGAATAAGAAGGATTAAGAGATAGGCCAGAAAAAGATGGCCAAAGGTTTTCTTCCGAAAAATTAAGTAAGCAGTTCCCAGCCCTAAAAAACCTACCAGAGTAGCTGCCACTACATAGTAAAAGCGGTAAACCAAGGGGTTCCAGCTCAAAGAAAACTCGGAGTAACTCTCAATTAAAGCCCCAAGAGCATAAAGAAAAAGACCCACTGACCAGGCAAGCTGGTGAAGCTTTTTTCTTTCCCGATACTGTTTAAAAACCAGATAAGTAAAGTAAAGACCAACTAGGGCCGTAACTAAAGGCCAGCTCCAATGGGACCAGAACTCATTTGCCATTCTGATGTTTATTTTAAACGCAAAGGCCAGCAAAAAACAGCGATTTTTAAGTTTTCTTGGGCTTCCCGCTGACCAGAAAAGCCCAATTTTACCACTTAAATATGGTATTTTTTTTCGCCCAATGTTAAAATTTCTTATGCTTCCTTATGAGCGGTTTCGCCAGGGAGTTTTGATAGCTTTAGTAGCGATTGGAAGCTCTCTTTTTACCCACGCTTACCTGGAAGGGAATTATGTTTCCATTTTAACCCCGAGCTTCCTAATTTTTATTTTAATCTGTTCCCTTTATCGCAGTTGGCGGGAAGTCGTCTTTCTGGCTCTCCTTCTTTCCCTGGTTTACTTTGGTTATCAGTGGTATTTTCTTCCTTTTGTCACTCGGGAGTCTCTTTCCCTGATGCTGGGAAGTGCTCTCCTTTTTTTAGTTGCCGGTCTGGCCGCCAATCTCTTTTTTGACTGGCTAAAATATGCCCTTCCCCGTCTGGAAAGCTTAAGTCTCACCGACAAGGAAACGGGAGTCTGGAACGCTTCTCAGACTAAAAAACTTCTTAAAATTGAGTCGGAAAAGAGAAGGCGTTACGGAAGCACTTCATCCTTTCTCTTGATTTCTTTTCCTGAATTAGCAGGGAAAAATTCGCTTTCCATTGCTCACCGTTTAATCAAGCTCTTTCGCCATAACATCAGATTAATTGACGAAATTGGAAGATTTTCTCGAAGTCAGTTTCTGGTCATTTTGCCCGAAACTACTTTAAAAAATGCTCGGTATGTTAAGGAGAGGCTGGAAAAGCTAGCTCGGAATTTCTTTGCTTCCGAAAAAGAGATTGCTTTTCAAATTGAGGTTTTTAGTTCCCCTGAAGAAATTCAGGAAAGAGCGGAAAGATGATTGAAAACAGAAAAAACGGCTTTACTCTGGTTGAGCTAATGGTAACCATCGCTTTGATTGCCATCTTAAGCGCCATCACAGTTGCTGTCTATCTTGAAGTAACAAAAAGAGCCAAAGATGTTACCTGCCAGTCCAACTTAAGAATTCTTCGTTCAGCCATTGTTGTTTATCGGACAGCTAACCTTAAAAACCCTTCCAGTCTGACTGACCTTGACCCAAGCTTTGTTAAAGACATAACCGGCCTTTCCTGCCCGGCCTCCAATATTCCCTATGTTTATAATCCCGAAACGGCCGAGGTTAAATGTGGTTATCCACCCCATGCAGACTACTGAAAGGCTTCATCTTAAAGGGCAGTTTAAATAATTTATCCCTTAACCACCAGCAAGGGTCTTAACCGTGCAACTTTTAGGGAAAGTCCGGCCCCCTGGCAAATTTCAACCACTTTGCTTACATCCTTGTAAGCCTGAGGCGCTTCTTCAGCCAGAAGACCAAGGCTTCCAGCTACGATTTTTATCCCTTTTTCCTCAAGCTCCTGGTAGAGTTTTTCTCCTCTGATGTTTTTCTTGGCTTGTTTTCGGCTTAAGAGGCGGCCGGCCCCGTGGCAGGTGGAATAGAAGCTTTCTTTCCCCTCCGGGGTTCCAACTAAAAGGTAAGAAGCGCGCCCCATATCACCCGGGATTATCACTGGCTGTCCAGTCTCTCGATAAAAAGAAGGTAAATCAGGATGGCCAGGAGGTAAAGCCCGGGTAGCTCCCTTGCGGTGTACACAAAGGAGTTTAGCCTGGCCGTTAACTTCATGTTTTTCAAGCTTGGCAATGTTGTGTGAGACATCATAAAGAAGACGAACTCCCAACCTTTCAGCCCCCAGGCGAAAAACTTTCTCCAGGGCTTCCCGAACCAAATGACCAAGGCACTGGCGGTTAGCCAGAGCGTAGTTGGCGGCACAGGCCATAGCCTGATAATAGTTTTTCCCTTCCGGAGAGTTAACCGGAGCGCAGGCTAACTGGCGGTCGGGAAGGTTATAACCATAGCGGCGGGAGGCCGAGTCCATTATCCTCAAAAAGTCTGTGCAGATCTGGTGGCCGGTGCCGCGAGAGCCAGAGTGAATCATTACAACCACCTGCCCAGGGAAAACTCCCATTTTATCGGCTATTTCTGGGCGATAAACCTCCTCAACTTCCTGAACCTCCAGAAAATGGTTTCCTGCCCCGAGGGTTCCAGGCTGGTCCAAACCCCTTTCTAGAGCCCGCTCCGAGACCAGGTCAGGATTGGCTCCCTCAACTGTTCCCTTCTCCTCAATAAACTCTAAGTCCTCAGGGAAACCATAGCCCTTTTCCACCGCCCATCTGGCTCCTTTAACCATTAGCTCTTTTATTTCCTTTTTGCCAACTTTTATCTTTCCCCGACTTCCCACCCCTTTAGGTATGTCAGCGGTCAGAGCTTGTGCCAGAACTTCCAGCCTTTTCTTAACTTCTTCCCGGCTAAGACTGGTAAGCATCAGCCTTACCCCGCAGCTAATGTCAAAGCCAACCCCACCAGGAGAGATAACCCCCCCATTTTCCGGGTCAGTCGCTGCTACTCCACCAATTGGAAAGCCATAACCCCAGTGAATATCCGGCATAGCCAGAGAAGCCCTAACTATGCCAGGCAAAAAAGCCACATTAATTACCTGCCCTAAAGCCTTATCGCGATCAGCCTGAACTATCAGCTCCTCGTCAGCATAAATCACCCCATCAACTCTCATTCCCGGGCGATAAGACTTATCTATTCGGAATTTAAAAGGTTTTTCTTGAATCAAATAATCGGGTTTCATAGAAGCCATTCTTTTCTGACTCTAAATAAATTATTATCCGCTAAAGGGGTTTAAATTCAAGCCCGGCTTCAAAATTTAAATCTTATTGGCTGGGTTAAAATTCAGGTTAAAAACTAAACATCGCAAACTGCTTGAACCCTGAAGCCTTCTTTTTCCTTCTTTACTTTTAAAAGATGATAAGTACAGGCTTTGACTTCGTTGCTAATATAGTGGCGTTTGGGGTTAAGCTTCTCACCCCAGAGAGTAGCTTCAAGTTTTTTTGGTGAAATAGAGCTCACTTTAAAGCGAGAAAAAAGCATCTGGTTGTGCTCGGCCTGGAACAAAAGCTCGTTCAGCCAGTTAAAAAGAAGGGTTTCGGGATCCTCGCCTTCAACCACCACCCTCACTTTCTTTTTTGGCTCTACCTTTTCTAAATCAATCATAAAGCTAAAAAGAGCTCTGGCTGCTTCTTCAAAAGCTTCCTCCAGGGTTTTTCCCCGGGCTACAAAACCCATATCAGCCGTGTGGTTGAGGTATTTAAACTCTCCCACTATGCTCTTCCCAGAGCGACAACCTGATCACTCTGAGTCACCTGAACCACTTTTACCCCGAAAGCCGCTCTTTTCATCCGGGGAATGCCTTTTGAGTTAAGTCTGATCATTTGTCCGCTGGCTGTGGCAATGATAAGTTCGCTACCGCTTTCAATACCCTGGGCTAAAGCCAGGAAACCTCTTTTTTCGTCGATTTTAATGGCCCGAACTCCTATTCCTCCCCGTCGATAAGTCGGGAATTCCTTCCAAGAAGTCCTTTTGCCAAAGCCGTTTTCGGTTAGCAGCAAAACTTCTTCCTCTTCCCGCACCCGCTCAAAATCAACCACTCTGTCCTCTGGATTCTTTAGTTTAATCCCTCTCACCCCAGCCGCTACCCGTCCCATTGGCCGAACATCTTCTTCTCTAAAAACAATAGCTTGCCCTTCGCGGGTAAAGAGAGCCAGTTTTTCCTTTCCGGTAGTTAAAGTTACGCCCACCAGCTCATCGCCGGCTCGCAAGGAAATGGCTTGTAAACCTGAGCGACGACTGCAATCGTAAGCAGCCAAGGTGGTTTTCTTTACCAAGCCCTTACTGGTTGAAAAAACAAGGTTTTTCCCTTCCTCAAAATCGCGCACCGCCACTAAATCCACTACCTTTTCCTCAGCCGAAAGAGGTATGAGGTTTACCAGAGCCTGCCCTCGAGCCTGGCGGCTGGCTTCCGGTATCTCGTAGGCTTTAAGACGGTAAACCCGCCCCCGATTAGTAAAAAGCAAGAGGTAATCGTGATTTCGAGCCACCAGGACTCGCCGAATAAAGTCTCCCTCTTTTAAGTTGGTGCCCAGCACTCCTTTCCCGCCTCTTTTTTGAACCCGATAGGTGTCAATAGGAAGTCTTTTTACATAACCTAAAGAAGAAAGGGTAACCACAACTTCGTCATCGGAGACCAGGTCTTCAACCGTAAGCTCCTCGCTCCGGGCTACGATTCGGGTTTTTCGGGGCTCACCAAACTTCTTCTTTACCTCAATGAGCTCCCCTTTTATCACCTCAAGCAGTTTTTCCCGGCTGGCCAGTATCTCTTCAAGCTCAGCTATTTTTTTTCGTAAAGCTTCTGCTTCCTCTTCCAGCTTTTCTCTTTCCAGTTGAGTTAAACGCTGAAGCTTCATATCAAGAATAGCCTGCGCCTGTTCCTGGCTCAGAGCAAACCTCTCCATAAGTTTTGTTCGAGCTTCGGTTGGGTCCAGAGAGCTCTTTATAAGCTCAATGACTTCATCAAGGTTTTCTAAAGCTATCAGCAAGCCCTGGGTAATGTGAAGTTTTTCTCTGGCTTTTCGCAGGTCAAAATCGGTTCGCCGCCGAACCACCTCTTCCTGATAGGCAAGGTAGTGTTGAAGAGCTTCAAGGAGGCTCAGGGTTTTAGGCACCCCCTCCACCAGAGCCAGCATATTCACCCCAAAAGTAATTTCCAGCTGAGTGTGCTTGTAAAGGCGGTTTAAAACTATCTGGGGGATGCAGTCCCTTTTTAGCTCAATCACCAAGCGCAAGCCTTCCCGATCGGACTCGTCACGAAGGTCAGTTATCTCAGGAATTTTCTTCTCTCGAGCCAGCTCAGCTATTTTCGCCGCCAGACTAGCTTTGTTTACTTGATAGGGGATTTCCGTAACCACAATCCGAGGCCGGTCGCCTTCCTCAATCTCTACCTTAGCCCTTACTTTTATCGGCCCCCGGCCGCTCTCATAAACCTTTTCCAGTGATTTCTTACCCAGAATCAAGCCGCCGGTTGGAAAGTCCGGTCCCTTAATGATTTTCAAAATCTCTGGAAGAGTTGCCCCGGGGTGGTCAATCAGGTAAACCACTGCTTCCACCACTTCTCTTAAGTTGTGAGGAGGAACATTGGTAGCCATACCGACAGCAATGCCCGAGGACCCATTAACCAGCAGATTGGGAAAACGAGCCGGCAAGACCTGAGGCTCTTTAAGGCTTTCATCAAAATTGGGAATAAAGTCAACGGTTTCTTTTTCTATGTCTCTCAAAAGCTCCATAGCCAGAGGAGAAAGTCGAGCCTCGGTGTAGCGCATGGCGGCGGCCGCATCCCCGTCTACCGAACCAAAGTTCCCGTGCCCGTCAATTAAAACGTGGCGGAAAGAAAAGTCCTGAGCCATACGGACCAGAGCATCGTAAACAGCCATATCGCCATGGGGGTGATACTTACCCAGAACTTCACCAACTATCCGGGCACACTTCTTATAGGGCCGCCCAGGAAACATTCCCATATCATACATGGCGTAAAGAATCCGGCGGTGAACTGGTTTCAAACCGTCGCGCACATCGGGTAAGGCCCGGCCAACAATTACGCTCATAGCATAATCAATGTAAGAGCGCTTCATCTCCTCTTCTACTTCTACCAGCTTTATTTCTTCGGCAATTTTTTCCACCAAACTACCTCCCGAGGCTAAATATCAAGAAAACGCACGTCTTTGGCGTGGCGCTGAATAAAGTTCCTTCGGTCTTCTACTTTTTCGCCCATCAAGATAGAAAAAATTTCGTCGGCCCGGTAAGCATCTTCCAGGGTGACTTTCACCAGAGTGCGCTTCTCTGGATTCATTGTTGTCTCCCAGAGTTGAGTCGGGTTCATCTCTCCCAAACCTTTGTAGCGCTGAATGTTTATCTTGTTTGCCGGTAGCTCCCTGGTTAGACTGGAAAGCTCCCGATCGGAATAAGCATAGATATCTTTTCCATCAATTTTTATCCGATAAAGGGGAGGCTGAGCAATGTAAACATAGCCTCTCTCGATAAGCTCTCTCATTTTTCGGTAAAAAAAGGTCAAGATAAGGGTACGAATGTGGGCTCCGTCAACATCGGCATCGGTCATAATAATTACCCGATGATAGCGGAGGGATTCGGGGTCAAAATCTTCACCGACGCCAGCTCCCAGAGCCTGGATTAAGGCCTGGATCTCGGCGCTGGAAAGCATTTTCCCTTCAGTTGCTTTCTCCACATTAAGTATTTTTCCCCGCAGAGGAAGAATAGCCTGAAAGTTGCGGTCTCGAGCTTGCTTGGCCGACCCTCCAGCCGAGTCGCCTTCAACAATAAATATTTCTGCTTTTTCCGGCTCCCGAATCACACAGTCAGCCAGCTTCCCGGGCAAAGTTGAGCTTTCTAGAAAGCTCTTCCTTTTAACCAGTTCGCGAGCCTTCCGGGAAGCAAGCCGGGCCCGCGAGGCAGTAATGGCTTTATTAACAATCAGACGGGCTTCAGCAGGGTTTTCTTCCAGAAACTCAGCCAGCCGGGTAGCCGTCAGATTTTCCATTATTCCCCTTACGGCCGGGTTCCCGAGTCTAGTTTTGGTTTGCCCTTCAAACTGAGGTTCAAGCAACTTTACACTGATAATTGCGGTCAGTCCTTCTCTCACATCTTCTCCAGCCAGGTTCTCATCCTTTTCTTTCAAAAATCCTTTACTTCGAGCATAGTCATTAATGGTTCGGGTTAAAGCGGAGCGAAAACCAATGAGATGAGTCCCTCCCTCCTGGGTGTTTATGCTATTGGCGAAGGCATAGATTCGCTCGGCCTCTCCCGTGTTATGTTGAATAGCCACTTCGGCTTCAAAGTCGTCATTTCGGTAGCTAAAGTAGCAGATTTTCTCGTAAAGTGGTTCTTTGCCCTGGTTCAAATAACGAACAAAGTCCTCAATGCCGCCCTGATAACAAAAGTCAAATCTTTCCTCTGGTTTTTTTCTCAAATCAACCAGGGAAAGATGGACTCCCCGGTTTAAAAAAGCCAGCTCCTGAAGGCGCTGAGCAATAAGGTCAGAGTCAAAAACAGTCTCTTCAAAAATTTCCGGGTCCGGCTTAAAAGCGATGACCGTTCCTGTCCCGCTGCTTTGACCAACTTCCTCTAACTCGGTCTGGGGTTCGCCTCTCTGGTAACGCTGCCGGTATTCCTTTCCGTCGCGAAATATTCTTACCTCTAGCCATTCCGAAAGGGCATTGACCACTGAGATACCGACGCCGTGAAGGCCGCCGGAAACCTTGTAGCCTCCTCCCCCAAACTTTCCCCCGGCATGAAGGCGAGTTAAAACAACCTCCACTGCGGAACGGCCGTAGTTTGGTACTTCGCCAACCGGGATCCCACGCCCATCATCAGAAACCACCACTGAGTTATCAGGCTTAATTACAACTTCAATTCTCTGGCAAAATCCCGCCAGGGCTTCGTCAATTGAATTATCCACAACCTCGTAAACCAGGTGATGAAGCCCGCGGGAGCCAGTCGAACCAATATACATACCCGGCCGACGACGGACGGCCTCCAGACCTTCCAGAACTGTTATGTCTTTAGCAGTATAGCTCCCCAAAACTCCTCCTGTAAAAATTTTTTTAAATTATACCATAAATTTCAGTGGTTGTAAACTGATTTTTCTAAGTTCTCTTTCCTGAAAAATTCTTTGAAAGAGTGGTTTTTCTGCAAAAATTTACCACTTCCCTTCCTTGATTAAAATCAACTTTCTAATCACCGCCTTCAAGGTCATCACTAGAGTAAACCAGGGTTTTTAAGTCGCTAATTAATTTTTCTTGGTAAAAATTGTTTATTTTTTTGATAATTTCGCCCTTTTTACTCAACAGCTCGCTGGCCCAGGCCGGGGTGGGAACCTTTACCCAGAGAACCCCACCCTTGAAAGAGTGTAAACTAACCCTGGCAGCCAGCTCTTCGCCGACCGCCTCTTTTAAGGCCAGCCCGAGAAGGGCTCTCTTCAATCCTGCTCGAGCAAGAATTTCCTTTATTTCGGCTCCAAGATGTTCCAGGTTCTTACCTCTCCTTCTTTAACTAGAAAAAGCCGATTTTCCCCTTCCAAATCCTTTAAACCCAGGCGCTGCGGTTGCTGAGAGGTCATGGTTAAAATAACCTGGCTCTTTCCTTTTAAAAAGGCAATTAAAGAAGCGGCTGACTGCTCATCAAGAACCGACGGGAAGTCATCAATTAACAAAAGAGGAGTCTCACCCGTTTCTTCCGCTATGATTTCCCAGGCTGAGATGATAAGAAAAGCAGCGATTCCCTTTTTCTCTCCTTCAGAAGCAAATGCCCTAGCCGGTTTACCATCCAGATAAATTTTAAGCTCATCAAGGTGAGGACCAAAAACAGTTCTTCCTCTTTCCTTATCCAGCTCCCGGTTATTAAACAGCTTTTGTCTAATCAACTCTCTAACCTCATTTTCATCGCCTTCGGCGACTGGGTGATATTCCAGGCTCACTTCGCCTTTCAAGCATTCTTTCCTTCCCGGTCCACCCGCCTTCTTTTTTAGTTTCTCGGTCACTTCGGCGCGATACCTAGTTATTTTAGCTCCCTGCTGCGACATAACATTTTCAAGCTCGTCCAGGTAAAGGGAGAGGGACTCTCTATTGAAACAATTAAGGTCAAAAAGGGCTTTTTGTCTCTGGTGGAGAGCCCGGAAATAAGCAGCTTTTAAAAAAGGGTAGTGGGGTTTTAAATGAAGAATCAACTCGTCAAGAAAGCGCCTTCGCATTTCGGGCTCGCCTTTTACCACCCCGATTGACTCCGTATCCAGACTGACTAAAGGAATTTTTTTCTTTACCTCACCTCCGCTTTTCTCTTTACCGTTTACCAGCCTCCGGCCCTGCCCGTCACTGTAGAAAGCGATGACCTCAGATTTAACCCCCTCTCCCCCAACAAACTTCCCTTTAAGGAAAAAGTTTTTCTGGCCAAACCTCAAACACTCCGGCTGAAAGCGGTTCTCCTCCCCGCTTAAGACCCGGAGGGCTCGCAAGATTGAGGTCTTTCCCTGGGCATTCCCGCCGCAAAAGACATTTAATCCGGGGGAAAATTTTATCTCCGCTCTCTTTATCCTTCTAAAGTTCTCTATTTTTAAACTCTCAACCCGCACCGACTAATAAGGTATTCTGACCGGCATTACAAGATAAAAAAAGTTCTCGTCCTCAGGTGAGGTTAAGAGCGCTGGTTTTTCTGCTGTTTGCAAACCTATTCGAACTTTTTCGCCCTTAACTGCTCTTAGCCCGTCCTGGAGATAGGTTGAGTTAAAACCAAGGGTAACCTCTGGTCCTTTTATTTCCGCTTCTAACTCCACCAGCCCTTTTCCTACTACCTGGCTGCTGGCTGCCAGGCTCAACTTCTCTCCTTGAGCCCTGAACTCGACTGTCCCGGCTTCAGAAAAGACCTGAAGCCTTTTTAAGGCTTCAAGCAATTCTTCCCGGCTTGTTTCAACCTCAGTTTCGGTAGTTCCTGGTATCAGTCCCTGATAATTTGGAAACTGACCTTCAATTAAACGAATATAGCCGGTAAAGGCTTCAGTTTCGACTAAGAGCTGGCTTTCCAGGAAGGTAAGCTTTGCCTCTACACTAAGGTCATCCAGCAGCTTAATAACTTCTTCAACAGCCACCGCCGGCACAATTGCTTCTTTTTCTTCTTTAACCCCTTTTAAAGTCACTTTTCTCAATGCTAAGCGGTAGGTGTCAGTTGCGCAAGCCTCAAGACAACCCGAACCCGCCTTTATCAGCACTCCCCTTAGGTCCGCCCTAGTCTCACCCTTAGAAGCACTTTTAACCACACTTTGTAAAAGATTGGATAAAGTTGTGGAATCTAAAGATACAGAAAAAGCTCCTTTTTCGGGCTTTTCTGGTTCCCTTGGAAACTCTTCTGCTGGTAAAGTCTTAAAAATAAAATCACTTCCCTGGCAAACCAAATTTAAAACTCCGCTTTCCGCATCCACCTTCATTTCCAGAACACCCTCAGGTAAATTCTTCACCACTTCCATAAAGTAGCGAGCCGGTATTACCGTCTTTCCTTCACCTAAAACATTTACTCCAATTTCTTTAATTAAAGAGAACTCAAGATCAGTTGAGAAAGCTTTTAATTTACCATTTTTAGCTTCCAAAAAAATACCTGATAGAATAGGTAAAGTTGTCCGAGCCCTCACTGCTTTACTAACAACCTGTAATAGCTCGGTGACTTCGCTTTTTAAACCCTTTATCCACATATTTAACCTCCCTAACTTTGTTATTATATATTTTAAAAGAGCAATAATCATAAGTACTAGGAAAAAGAGGATAAGCTTCAATTTGACCTTTTAAATAAGGTTTACTGCTTTGGGAAAAGGAAGTTAACTTTCTGTTGATAGATTGGGGAAAATTCAACTCAGTACCTTTCCTTGATTTTTCTTATTAGGGCCTGAATTTCCTGAAAACACTGGTGTTCCTGGCTTAAGAGGTCGCAAATCTTATTGTAGGAGTGGATGATGGTGGTGTGATCCCGACCACCAAAGATCTTTCCTATACTAGGGAAGGAAAGGTCGGTTAGTTCCCGACAGAGGTAAATAGCTATCTGGCGAGGATAGGTGTAAGTTTGTTGTCTTTTACTACTTAAAAGATCAGATTTCTTAAGGGAGTAAAAGCGGCAAACTTCACTGATAATCAGGTCGGGAGTTATGACTTTATCCTCGTCTCTCAGTAAGATATCCTTAAGAATTTCCTCAGCTAAGGAAAGAGTGATAGGTTGGCGCGTTAGTTTAGAATAGGCTTCTACCCGTATCAGAGCTCCTTCTAACTCTCTAATGTTTGACTTAATATTGGAAGCAATAAACTCAAGAACTTCAGGGGGAACTACTGCTCCTGACTGGGCAGCCTTCTTTTTTAAGATGGCGATTCGGGTTTCTAAGTCAGGGGGTTTAATGTCGGTTAAAAGACCGGACTCAAACCTCGACCTCAACCTTTCTTCCAGGGGGCTGATTTCCCTTGGTGGGCGGTCGGAAGTCACTACAATTTGCTTATTGGCGACGTAAAGAGCGTTAAAAGTGTGGAAAAACTCCTCCTGGGTTTGTTCTTTTCCGGCTAAAAACTGGATGTCGTCAATTAGCAAGACATCAATCTCTCGGTATTTTCGCTGGAAGTTACGGGAGTTCCCCTCCATTACCGCCTGGATGAAGTCGTTAGTGAACTTTTCCGAAGTTACATAGCGGACGGAAAGATGAGAGTGGTGTTGACGAATAAAATTGCCAATGGCCTGGATAAGGTGGGTTTTTCCTAAGCCGACCCCCCCGTAGACAAAGAGGGGATTATAAGCCTGAGCCGGTCTTTCGGCAACGGCCAGGGCGGCAGCCTGAGCGAAGCGGTTGCTTGCGCCGACCACAAAAGCCTCGAAAGTGTAGCGGGGGTTTAAGTCAAACCGGGAACCAGTGCTGGCCGGTTGAGACAAAGGGTTCTCAAGGGCGGTAGTGAGGGTATCGGGGGCTGGATTGCCCAGCCCCCTTTCTTCCCCGTTTGACTTTGTTCCAACCAGGAACTGGATTTTGAGGTTGCGGCCCGATGCTTTAGAAACCGCTTTAAGAAGAGGTTCTCGATGGCGAGTTTCCAGCCATTCTTTAATAAACTGGTTTGGGGTGAGGATAAAAATCGTGTCCCCTTCAATCTTTTGGGGCCTTGTATCCTGAAACATAACTTGAAAAGTGGGGACATTGAGCTCTTTTTTTAGGTTTTCCAGGGTTTTCTTCCAGAGTTCTTCAAGGCTGGAACTCAATTAAAACTCTCCTTCCGAAGAGAGCAGTTTTAAACCAAAGTCAGTTAAACAACGCCTTCCTTCATCAGTAATTTTTACTATTCCCAGGGCTTCGAGAGCCCGCAACTCTCGGTAGATTGTTGAGAGGCTTAACTTAAGGTCCCTGGCGACCTGACTTGGCCCAGCCTGACCTACTTCGGCTAAAAGGAAAAGGATTTTTTTCTGGCGGGAAGTTAGGGCGGGAAGCCCTTCTTTTATCAGATTAGCTGATTCTCCTGGGGCTTTCTGAGTTGGAACATAGATTGTAACCACCGTCCCTCTTTTTAGATTGTCTTCCAGAAGAAGGTTTCCCCCAAGGGAGGAGACAAGCTCCTGAGCCAGGGGCAAGCCACAACCTACTCCCCTGATAAATTTGCGCATTTCAGCGCTGGCGGTGGTAAAACCTGGAAGTAAAGCTCGCTCTTTTTCCGGAATGCCCGGCCCGCCATCGGCAACCCGAACCACCTGGCCAAAATCCATAATGGAGATAGTAACGTCCTTAAAGGAGGCGTGAATCAGGTTTTCCACAACCTCTTTTAAGGCAGTGAAAGGTATGAGACTGGCTTCTTCCTGAAGATAACGATAGGCTCGGCTGGCAACCAGGTCCATTAACTCGGCGAGATTTGGCGAAAAGAGATCTTCAATCCTAGGGACAGTTGAGCTGGCGGGGTAGTAAGCTAATCGAACCGGGCTTTTAACTGTCTTTTCAAAAGCCTGGTAGTTCTCTACCAGAAACTGTTCAATCCAGCCCATTTACCCCCC
>DAIRCJ010000028.1:0-16208 GCA_036796755.1 Candidatus Geothermocultoraceae bacterium
GAGGAAATTTTTATCACCAGCACTTTACGAGAAGTGATGCCGGTAGTCGAAGTTGAAGGAGAAAAAATTGGAAATGGGCGACCAGGACCAGTCTATCAAAAAGTTTATCGCGCCTATAAAGAGCTGGTAAAGAAATCAGCCGTTTAAAAACTTTATCTGGCCACTCAAAATTACCATTTTTGCTTAACAACAAGGCTAAATTTTTTCCGACAGAGGTTTTGCTCGAAAGCTACTGTCTTTCCCTGGAAACTTATTTGGAAACAGAGCTTAAGAGAGATGGTCTAGCCTGAAAAGAGAAAACTTCTTCAGCCAACCGAGCCAGTTGAAAAATTAGAGGCTCACTGAAAGCAGGTCCAATTATCTGAAAACCAACAGGCAAACCTTCCGAAAGACCAGCTGGTAAGGAAATGGCCGGTAATCCGGCTAAATTTACCGGAATAGTGCAGATATCAGAAAGATACATCTTTAATGGCTCTTCCACTTTCTCGCCCAGCTTGAAAGCGGTTGAAGGAGCAGTAGGAGAAACTAAAAGGTCAAACTTTTTAAAGGCCCGGTTAAAATCCTGAATGATTAGGGTTCTTATTTTTTGAGCTTGCCCGTAATAAGCCTCATAATAACCAGCCGATAGAGCGTAAGTTCCCAGCATTATCCGCCTTTTCACTTCCGCCCCAAACCCTTTCGCTCTGGTTTTTGAGTACATCTCCCAGATATCCCGGGCTTGGCTATCCCGAAAGCCGTAGCGAACCCCATCGTAGCGAGCCAGATTGGAACTGGCTTCGGCCGGAGCAATCAAATAGTAAGCCGAAAGGGCATAGTTAAAAGAAGGAAGGGAAACCTCTTCAACTGCTATCCCTACGCCTTCTAACTTTTTTAAAGCCTGGTTGAAAACCTCCCTTACTCCTTTATCAACCCCTTCACCTGAAATTTCTCTTACCACCCCCAACCTTAAGTTTTCCTTCTTCTCTTTGATGAGCTCCGGGTAGCCAGGAGGCTGATAAGGGTAGGAAGTTGAATCGCGATGGTCGTGACCAGCGATTACCTGAAGCAAAAGAGCGCATTCGGCCACCGTTTTGGCCATTGGCCCGATCTGGTCAAGAGAAGAAGCAAAAGCAACCAGTCCGTAGCGGGATACCAGGCCGTAAGTCGGCTTAAGACCAACAATTCCACAAAAAGAAGCCGGCTGGCGGATTGAGCCACCGGTATCAGAGCCTAAAGCTAGAGGAGCAAGGTCAGCCGCCACAGCCACTGCTGAACCGCCAGAAGAACCACCAGGAGCTCGTTCTAGATCCCAGGGATTTTTAGTCGGACCAAAAGCAGAGTTCTCGGTGGAAGAGCCCATAGCAAACTCGTCCAAATTGGTTTTACCAAAAATGATAGCATCTTCTTCTTTTAGCTTCTCAATCACCGTGGCATCAAAGATGGGAACATAATTTTCCAGTATTCTGGAAGCACAAGTTGTGGGGATTCCCCGGGTGGAGATGTTGTCCTTTACAGCTACCGGAACACCAGCTAAAGAACCCGTTTCTTCTCCCGCTCTTATTTTCCTTTCCACTTCTTTAGCCTGAGCCAGAGCTTCATCAGAGCAAATTTTCAAAAAGGCATTTAAAGTTGGGTTAAGCCTTTCCGCTTCTTGAAGATAAGCTTCGAGAACTTCAACCGGGCTCAACTCTCCTCTGACTACTTTTTCGGCTAAAGGATGGCGGGTTTTTTTCTCCATCTTCTAACTAATTTTGGGCACCAAAAAAGCGCCGTTCTCCTTTCTGGGAGCATTCTTTAAAGCTTCTTCCCGGGAAATAGAAGGTCCTTTTTTGTCCTCACGAAAAACATTTTCCAGGGGGAGAGGGTGAGCCGTAGGATTAACTTTTGAGGTGTCAACTTCCTTAACTTTGCTGGCGTGTTCAAGAATCTGCCCCAGCTGGAGAGTGAACTTTTCAATCTCTTCCTCGCTCAACTCCAGGCGAGCTAACCAGGCAATGTGTTTGACTTCATCTCTTGATATCAAACTTTGACACCCCTTTCAAACCTTCAAAAAAAGATAAGCCAGAAGCGCTAGAACATTATTGAGTATATGAAAAATAAGGCTGGCGTCAAGGGAGCCTCTTTTTTCCAGCATCAAGGCAGAAAGAATCCCGAAAAAGAGGAAAGGAATAAAGAAAAGAAAGGATAAGTGAAGAAGAGAGAAAAGCAGGCTGGAAACAATCAAAGCTATTAAAAATCCTTTCTTTTTCCTCAGATAAAGGTAAAGGTATCCCCGAAAAAAAAACTCCTCAGTCAAAGGGCCTAAAAAACCAACCACTAAAAAAGTGGGGAAAAGCCACCATCCCCTGGCCCGGCTGAAGAAAAAAGAGTAATCATAAGCCTTGTTAATATCGTAGCCCAGAAAACCCACTAAATATCCGTAAAAATTAGTAAAGAGAAAAAAAAGAAAAAAAGCAGCTATCCCCCAAAGAAAAGCCGAAAAATTAAAGTTCAAAAGTTCGATTAAAAAATGACGGCTATCAGAGAAGACAGAGAACCAGACCAGTAAAAAACCGAAGGCGTAAAAAAGAAATATAAAGAGGAGAGTCTGACCATAGGAACTCTTTACTAAATTAACTCGCTTCAGCAAAAAACCCAAAGAAAGAAGTAAGGCCCCCCAGAACAACCAGATAAACAAAACGAAAAAAGGGGAAAAAGTAAAAGATTTAAGGCCTCTTTCTTCCAACCTTTATTTCTTTCTCCTCTCGTTTATCAACCTGACAAACTCTTCTTCGGTTAAAAGTTTAACCCCCATTTTTTTTGCCTTTTCCAGCTTTGAACCTGGCTCTTCTCCGACCACCACATAGGTTGTCTTTGGGCTGACACTGGAAGAAACTCTTCCCCCCAGTGACTCAACAAGTTCTTTTGCTTCTTCCCGGGTAAATCCTTTTAAAGCACCAGTAAAGACAAAAGAAAGTCCAGCCAGCCCGGTCTCTTTTGCTACCTCCCCTTCCTCCATTCTCACCCCAGCTTTTCTGAGTTCCTCAATAACTTCAAGATTGTGAGGCTGGCGAAAGAAAGTTATGATGCTTTCCGCAACTTTAGGCCCAACCTCGGGAATGGCTATTAGTTCTTCATAAGTAGCCTTCTTTAACCTGTCCAGGGACTTGAAATGGTCAGCAAGAACCCCAGCTAAATGAGAACCAACATGCCTGATGCCCAGGGCAAAGAGAAGGCGAGAAAGAGGTCTCTTCTTAGACTCTTGAATTGCCCGAAAAAGGTTGTCGGCTGACTTTTCTTTAAAATGTTCAACTTTTAATAAATCCTCTCTGGTCAGCCTGTAAAGAGAGGCCACATTTTTAACCAGTCCCTTCTCCAGTAAATCTCTTACCACCTCCGGACCCAAGCCGTCAATATCCATACTCCCCCTTCTTCCCCAGTGCAAGAGATGCTCAAAAACCTGGGCCGGGCAGTATATCCCACCCGTGCAACGAGCAACTGCTTCTCCTTCCGGCCTGACCACTTCCGAACCGCAAACTGGGCAAGTTTCAGGCATCTGGAAAAACTTTTCCTTTCCTGTGCGCCGACTGGGAACTGGAGCAACCACTTCAGGTATAACATCTCCAGCTTTCTGAACAACCACCCAATCGCCTATTCGAATATCCTTCCTTTTTATCTCGTCCTCATTATGTAAAGTAGCCCGGGAGATAGTGCTTCCTGCTACCCGAACCGGTTCAAGAACAGCAACTGGCGTTAAGGCTCCTGTCCGCCCAACGCTCACTTCAATGCTCAGAAGTCGGGTAATCTGCTGCTCGGCGGGGAATTTATAAGCAATTGCCCAGCGAGGAGCCTTGCTGGTGAACCCGAGCAATCTCTGTTGGGAAAGGCTGTTAACCTTGACCACCACTCCATCAATTTCAAAAGGCAGGGTATGCCGCTTTTCTTCCCACTCTCGGCAGAAAGCTTCAACTTCAGCTTCCGAGTTAAACAATTCAGCAAAAGGCGTTATCTTAAAACCAGCTTCCTTCAAATACTCTAAAATTTCCCAGTGAGAACTAAAAGAAACTCCTTCGGCTTTTCCCAAGCCGTGCGCTAAAAAATCAAGCTTCCTTCGGGCAGTAATTTTAGGGTCCAGCTGCCGCAGCGAACCAGCCGCCGAGTTGCGAGGATTAGCAAACAAAGGCTCCCCCGCCTCTGCCCTCTCCTCATTAACTTTGACAAACTGTTCTTTGGTTAAGTAAGCTTCCCCCCTAACTTCTAAAAGAGAAGGAAAGGGCTTTTTTCTTAAAATCAGGGGAATTGACTTAATGGTCTTGACATTGGGAGTAATGTCTTCTCCAACTTCCCCATCACCCCGAGTCGCCGCTCGCCAGTAACGCCCATCCCGATAGACTATGGCTACCGCAGCTCCGTCTATTTTAAGTTCACAGACATACTGAATTTTTTCCCCGGGAAGTTGCTTTCTAACTCTTTCAAAAAAAGCTCTAAGCTCACTCAGATCAAAGGCATCAGAAAGAGAAAACATTCTCTCTAAATGCTTGACTGGCAAAAAGCCTTCCGCCGGCGGAGCACCGACCCGCTGAGTTGGAGAGTCGGGAGTTACCAGGTCAGGAAATTCTTCTTCCAGTTTGATCAGTTCACGCACCAGCTGGTCGTACTGATCATCGGAAATTTCTGGCGAGTCCAGTACATAGTAGCGATAGTTGTGATAGTTTATTTTTTCTCTCAGCTCTTCAATCTTCTTTTTTGCTTCTTCCCGATTCAAAGCTTTCCTTTCTTAACTCCCGACTAAATTATTAACATAGCATCACCAAAAGAAAAAAACCGATACTTAAGCCTTATTGCTTCCTGGTAAGCTTTTTTTATTTTATCATGACCGGCAAAAGCGGATACCAGTAAAACCAGAGTAGAACGAGGAAAATGGAAATTGGTAATTAAAGCATCAACAACCTTAAACTGAAAGCCCGGATAGATAAAAAGAGAGGTCTCCCCTTCAAAAGGTTTCAGTTCACTTCCTTCCAGAGCTACCGTTTCCAGGGCTCTCACTACTGTTGTCCCGCAGGCAAAAACCCGCTTTCTTTCTTTTCGGGTTTCATTTATTGTTTTAGCCGTCCTTTCCGGAATCTTAAAATACTCCCGATGCATAAGGTGCTTCTCTACCTCTTCCTCCTGAATAGGACGAAAGGTATCCAGTCCGATATGAAGAGTTAAACTGGCAATTCTCACTCCCCTTTTTTTTAACTCTTCCAGCAAAGGAAAGGTAAAATGAAGAC
The DNA here is from genome assembly GCA_036796755.1 of Candidatus Geothermocultoraceae bacterium. Lineage (GTDB taxonomy): Bacteria > Actinomycetota > Aquicultoria > SKW223 > CALKMS01 > CALKMS01. Next base: position 5,232 of record DAIRCJ010000028.1, read on the forward strand.
CGGCAGTTGGAGCGGCCGCCGAGCCGGGAACCCGGGCATAAACTGTCTGATAGCTCTCTTCCCTCCTTAAAGGAGCTTTAATGTAAGGAGGTAAAGGAACTTCGCCCGCCTTTTCGAGTCTTTTTAAAGAAGAAGTGTTAAACTTTACCAGCCTGACCCCGTCTTTTCCTCTTTTTAGGACTTCGCCCTCTATACCCTCCTTAAAACTTATAACCTCCCCTTCTCTGGCTCTTCTTCCAGGCTTGATCAAAACTTCCCAAAGGTTTTTCTCCAAAGGCCGCAAGAGCAAAACCTCAACCTTGCCTGCGGTTTTCCTTTTCCCAATCAATCGGGCCCGGATAACCCGGGTATCGTTTATCACCAAACAGTCACCGGATTGAAAATAGTCAACAATCTGGCTAAAGAAAGAATGCTTTATCTCTCCCGTTTTTCTGTTTAGAATCATTAAGCGACAGGAGTCAGGGGGGAAAGCAGGCTCCTGAGCTATTAAATCTGCGGGCACCTGGAAATCAAAAAGCTCAGTTTTCATCGCCTTAAGAGCCAGAAGATTAAGTTTAAAATAAAAGTCAGGATAAGGCTTAAGATCAGGCTGGTGGCGATAGGAAAAAAGAAAGTAAAGTTGCCTTTTTTAAAGAGAATATCTCCGGGCAAACGCGGAAGATGGTGATTTTTCAACAAATATCCCAGTAGCATCGTTATTAAGCCAGCTAAAACCAGAAAGATTCCCAGAAAAAGGAGGGTTTTCCCCAGAAAATCAAATTCCCGCACCTCTCTTTACCTCCTTCTCTTTCACTCTTTCCATCTCACTGAATAAACAACCGCAATACCACTGAGAGTAATATCCCTTTCCCCGGGCTTCATTTAAACCCTGGTAATAGCAAGAGCGTAAGTCATAGTAAACAAACTCCAGACCAAACTCCCGAGCTACCTTTTCTCCTTCCTGCCGAGCTATTTCGTGCTCCTGATAAGGGCTGACAAGTATAGTTGTGGAGATTTTTAAAAAGCCTCGCTCCTTTGCCAGCCGGGCCGTTTCCTTCAACCTCAAGGAGTAACAAAGGCGGCATCTTTCAGGTCTTTCTGTTTTTTCTCCTATCAACTGAAAATAAACTTCCGGGCGGTAATCGCCCTCTTCGCTTTCTAGACCAAACTCCTGAGAAAGCCTCCAGAAGCTTTCCCTTCTTTTCTGATACTCCTGGTAAGGGTGAATATTGGGATTAAAGTAAAATGAGAGTATCTTTTCTCCTTTTTCTCCAAAAAGTTTAAGAGGATTAACCGCGCAGGGAGCGCAGCAGACATGCAGGACCAGGCTCACAGCTTACCCCCGACTGATTAAAGCTACACCCAAAGCTACCAGCAAAGCTCCCAACCAGCGGAAGGCGTTAACATTTTCTCCGAGAAAAATTCGGGAAAAAAGAAGAATTAAAACATAACTGATACCTACCAGGGGATAGGCAAAGCTCAAATCAACCCGGGTCAAAGCAGTAATCCAGAGAAAAGCACTGACTAAAAAAAGGGTCAATCCCAGAAGGATCAAAGGAGAGGTTAAAAAAGATAAAACTATCTTCAGAGGGTTTCTTAGGGCAACAGCTTCTATCCGCCCTACCTTATTAGCTCCAGCTTTCAGGAGAAGCTGTCCGCTCACGGAAAAAACCACCGCAATTAAAATCAAAAGAATTGATTTATTCATAAGATTATTTTAAATGAGTTTGCTTTAATCTTCAAAAAAGAGTTCCCTTTTTCTTCAGTCCTAAATGCTGGTAAGCATGTTCGGTAGGCACTCGCCCCCGGGGAGTTCTTTGAACCAGCCCCAGCTGCAAAAGATAGGGCTCGTAAACATCTTCAATTGTGTGGGGGTCTTCACCAACCGAAACGGCCAGGGTGTTTAAACCAACAGGCTTCCCCTGGAACTTTTCTATTAAGGTTAAAAGGATCTTCCGATCCAGACCATCCAGACCTTTTTCGTCCACCTCGTAAAAATCAAGCGCTTCTCGGGCAACCCCACCATCTATCAACCCATCTTTTTTAACTTCTGCATAGTCCCTCACTCTTCTTAAAAGTCGATTAGCCACCCGCGGGGTACCGCGGGAACGTCGGGCAATTTCCGCTGCTCCATCCTCAGTAATGTTAATCTTCAAAATTCGAGCCGAGCGAAGAACAACTTCCTTAAGTTCCAGGGGGGAATAAAAATCAAACCTTATGGTCTGGCCAAACCTGTCCCTTAAGGGGGCGGTCAAAAGTCCCGGCCGGGTCGTTGCTCCAATTAAAGTAAAAGGCGAAAGGAAAAGACGAAGAGTCCGGGCAGAAGGACCCCGCCCAATAACGATATCCAGCTTATAATCTTCCAGGGCTGGATAGAGTACCTCCTCAACCACCCGGGAAAGGCGGTGTATTTCGTCGATAAAAAGAACTTCTCCTTCCTGAAGAGAAGTCAGAATTGCCGCTAAATCTCCGGCTCTTTCCAGAGCCGGCCCGGAGGTAATTTTAATTCCCGTACTGATTTCATTGGCTATAATGTTAGCCATTGTAGTTTTGCCCAGACCAGGCGGACCACAGAAAAGAAGATGGTCCAGGCACTCCGACCTCGCCCGCGCTGCTTTTAGAATAATTGAGAGGGTCTCCTTAATTTTTTCCTGCCCAATAAAATCCTTCAAAAATCGAGGCCGAAGACTGAGCTCGATTTCCCGGTCTTCATCCAGAGGAAACGAAGAAAGAAGTTCTTCCTCGGTCAACTCTTAATTCCTCCGCCAGCCTTACTCAGAGCCAGCCGCACAATCTCTTCAACCGAGAGACTTTCAAAATCAGCTCGCAAATTTTGAACCACTTCTCTCGCCTGGGAAACCGAGTATCCCAGGCTTGCTAAAGCCTCGGCTGCTAAATCTTTTTTCTCCCGAACAGCCCTGCTATCAGCAGATATCTCAAGTGGTTCAACCCCTTCAAGTCTTTCCTTCATCTCCTGTAAAATTCTTCGAGCAGTTTTGGGACCCAGGCCGGGAACCCGAGCCAGTGCCTGAGCGTCCTCTCTAGCTACCACTTCCCTTAATTCCTTCAGGCGGAAAACCGAAAGAATAGCCAGAGCTGTTCGGGGACCAACTTGAGCCAAAGAAATTAGCTCTTTAAAAAGCTCCCTTTCTTCGGATTGAGCAAAGCCATAAAGCTCGACCCCGTTTTGCTTTAGATTAAGGAAAGTATAAAAAGCTTTCCTCTCGCCCTCTTGAAGAGATTTCAAATCCCGCTGGGGAAGGTAAACTTGATAACCAACTCCACCAACAAGAACAACGGCTGAGTCTGGTAAAACTTTTTGAATTTCACCTTCCAGATAAGAAATCATCAGCCTCTCCTATTTTTTCAAGATATTTTAACGAATGGGCGTGACAAACAGCCGCTGCCAGGGCATCAGCAGCGTCGTCAGGGGTAGGAAAGCAATCAAGATTTAAAACTTCCTTTACCATAGCTTGAACCTGCCTTTTCTCAGCCCGACCAAAACCCACTAAAGACATCTTTATTTGCAAAGGAGTGTACTCGAAAACTCTCAAACCTCGAACAGCAGCTGCCAGCATAACCACCCCCCTGGCTTCCCCGACCAGCATGGCTGTTTTGGTATTTAAATTGAAAAAAACCTTTTCCACCGCTATATCAGCTGGCGAGTACTGATCAATTAGCACTAAGATTTTCTGATAAATCTCAAGCAGTCTTAAGTGATGGGGAAGTTCGCTTGAAGTCCTAATGCATCCGTAAGCAATTTTACTCAACTTACCTTCGCTTGTTTCGATGACCCCGTAACCAGTGGTAGCCGTCCCCGGGTCAACGCCAAAAATAATCATTGACCCGCAGCTATTTCTTCAAAAACGCTTTCCGGGATGTCAAAATTAGAATAAACTTCCTGAACGTCTTCGTGTCCCTCCAGAGCTTCTAAAAGTCTGAGCACTTTTCTTGCCTCGTCGCTTTCAACCCGCACGGTTCTCTGAGGAAGCATGGTAATCTCGGCTGAGATCAGAGAAAAGTTTCTATTCTGAAGTGCTTTTTTCACCTTACTAAAGGTTTCGGGAGAAGTTATCACTTCTACCTCGTTTTCCCGGGTAATAACATCATCGGCTCCCTCTTCCAGAGCAATCTCCAACAATCTCTCTTCTTCTTCAGCCGACTTGATACTAACCACGATTAATCCTTTTCGTTCAAACAACCAGCTAACACTTCCGCTTTCAGCTAAACTCCCGCCAGCAGAAGAAAAAATGTTGCGGATTTCGGCTGCTGTTCGGTTTCGGTTATCAGTCATTACCTCCACTAGATAGGCTACTCCACCCGGGCCATATCCCTCATAAAAAATTTGTTCGTAACTTACATTTTCCCCTTCTCCAGCCGCTTTTTTTATCGCTCTCTCAATGTTTTCCTGAGGAACATGAAAAGACCTGGCTCTTTCTATTGCCTGGGCTAATTGAGGGTTGGTCTCGGGATTGGGTCCTTTTTTAGCAGCTATGATAACGGCACGGATGAGCTTGGAAAAAAGCTGCCCTCTTTTGACATCCTCTTTAGATTTTTTCCGCTTAATCTGAGCCCACTTGGAATGACCTGACATTTAGCTTTTCTTACTCCTCTCAACCAGCTCCAAAAACAACTGATGGATGCGACAATCAGGAGTCAGCTCGGGATGAAAAGTGCTAGCCAGAATCTGGTTTTCCAGAACCAGCACCGGTTTCCCCAGATGCCTGGCTAAAACTTTTACTCGAGGTCCAACTTTGGTAATCCAGGGAGCCCGAATAAAAACCCCCGGGAAAGGTGTTTCAAAACCTTCTACTTCTATCTCTTCCTCAAAGCTTTCTTTCTGCCGCCCGTAAGCGTTCCTTCTTACTTCAACGTCAAGAAGCTCGAGAGTAAACAGAGCGTTGTTCACAACCCGACGTGAAAGAATGATCAAGCCCGCGCAGGTTCCGTAAACAGGCATTCCCTTGGCCACCTGGGCTCTGATTGGTTCAGCCATTCCTTCTTCTTTAATAAACCTGGAAATAGTGGTGCTTTCTCCCCCAGGGATTATCAAACCATCGACCTTGTTTATCTCCACCGCTCTCCGGAGAGGAAAAGCTTTCCCCCCTGCTTTTACTATTGCCTCAATGTGCTCCCGAACATCTCCCTGAAAAGCCAGAACACCTATCTTCATTACCAGCCTCGCACTTGAAGTAGTTCTTCTGGAGATAGACCCTTAACATCCAGGCCTTTCATAGGTTGCCCGAGTTTACGGGAAACCCGAGCTAAAACATCCGGGTCATCGTAGTGAGCTACGGCTTCAACAATTGCTTCCGCATAAAGAGGAGGATTTTCAGACTTAAAAATTCCTGAGCCCACAAAGACCCCGTCAGCTCCAAGTTGCATCATTAAAGCAGCGTCAGCCGGGGTTGCCACCCCTCCGGCAGCAAAATTTACTACCGGAAGCCGCCCCAGTTCTTTAACTTTCTTAACCAGCTCATAGGGAGCCTGAATCTCTTTAGCTACTTTCATCAGTTCATCGTCGGAAAGAGAGGCAATCCTGCGAATTTCCCCCATTACGGCTCGCATATGTCTGACTGCTTCCACCACATTTCCCGTTCCGGCTTCCCCTTTCGTTCTTATCATTGCAGCTCCTTCGCCTATCCTTCGCAAAGCTTCCCCCAGGTTCCGACAACCACAAACAAAAGGCACTTTAAACTTATGCTTATCAATATGATGTTCCTCGTCAGCCGGGGTCAGAACTTCGCTCTCGTCTATAAAGTCAACCCCCAAAGCTTCTAAAATCTGAGCCTCAACAAAATGGCCTATTCTTACCTTTGCCATTACGGGAATAGAAACTTTTTCCATAATTTCTTCAATAATAGCCGGGTCAGCCATCCTGGCCACTCCACCAGCGGCTCGAATGTCAGCCGGAACTCTTTCCAGAGCCATAACCGAAACAGCACCAGCGTCTTCAGCTATCCTGGCCTGTTCAGCGTTAGTCACATCCATTATGACGCCGCCTTTTAGCATCTCCGCCAGACCTGTTTTTAACCGATAACTTCCTTTTTCCATCCCTACAAGCCTCCTTGACTATTCGTTGTCTGAATACAATAATTATACGACGAAGAGAGCAAACAATTAAGTATCAGGGAGAAATTACCGGTTGATAAGAGTTGGGTAAAAAGCGAGAAAAATCAACTCCTGACTTCATCAGGGAAAAAATATCCCTTAGATACTTCAAATCAAATGGTTTTTCATATTCTTCAACTTCTGGTTCTCCCTTTATCTTCCCTAACTTTGCTGCCAGCTTCACCGCATCGGTATAGTTACCAAGCTGGTCAACCAGCCCCATTTTTTTAGCTTGACTGCCAAGATAAGTTAAGCCGGTGGCATATTTTTCTACTTCTTCCACTGATAAACCGCGACTTTCGGCCACACTTTCAATAAAATCCTGGTAAATAATTCCTGCCTGTTGATCAAGAACTTTCTTTTCCTCTTCGGTTAAAGGACGAGCCGGGTTGCCAATGTCCTTGTACTTGCCTTTGGTGATAACAATGTAAGTTATCCCCAGCTTGTCAAGCAAACCTTTCAAATTGGGAAGAGTAATAATTACCCCGATACTGCCAACAGCTGAAGAGGGAGCAGCAACAATTTTATCCGCACCGCAAGCAATCCAGTAAGCACCGGAAGCTCCAACATCAGCAATGGAAGCCACCACCGGTTTTTTTGCCCTCTTTAACTCAGTAAAAATTTCCTGAGAAGCAGCGGCTGTTCCACCCGGGCTGTTAATCCGTAAAAGAATGGCTTTAATTTTATCGTTTTTTTCCGCCCAGCGAATTTCTTCAATTATTCTTTCCGGAGTAACCGCCCCAATACTTCCCTCAGAGGCAGAAATTTCACCCTCTATCCGGATTAAAGCCACTGAACCTTCCCCACTAACCTTTGGGGGGAAACTGGTTCCTTCAAAAAGGGAAAAAAGAAAATAAAGAGGAAGTAAAACAAACAAAAGAAAAAAAATAAAAAGCAAAGAGCACCCTATTAACCACCAGTTTCTTTTCTTTTCCATTTAATAAACTCTCAATCCCTAACTTCCTTAATTATAAACAAACTGCCTTCAACATCTAACTCTTCAACTATCACCGACTCACCTTCTCGACGAAAAATCAAATCCACCTTATTTTCGCCCACTCCCAAGTTAGAAATTTTAATCCAGTTTAACCAGAGTGGCAAAGTTGGGCGGATAACCAGAAGCCTCTTGGGAGCATAAGGTTCCAGTCCAAGAAGGGAAAAAAGAATCATAAAAACGCTGCCCGCTGCCCAGGCTTGAGGAAGACAAGCAACAGGATAGGAAACCGGGTAGTTGTTCCCCCGGCGGGTAAATCCGCAGAAAAGCTCCGGAAAGCGGAGCTGGGGATGGCGAGAAACCATTTGATACAATCCATTAGCCACTACTGCTGCCTCCTCTTCAAAGCCATACTTCTTTAATCCCGAAATAATAAGCGAATTATCGTGGGGCCAAACAGTCCCGGTATGGTATCCCATCGGGTTGTAAATTTTTTCTGCCTTACTGACTGTTCTTATCCCCCAACCGGAAAACATATCAGGCAAAAGCAGTCGCCGAGCTACCGCCGGAGCTCTTTCCTGAGATATAATCTCTGACCAGAGACAATGTCCTGGATTGGAGGCTATGATTTTGATAGGCTTTTTTCTGCCATCCAGAGCCAGAGCATAAAAATTTTTTTCTTCCTGCCAGAAAAGCTCCTCAAACTTTTCTCTGATCTTTTCCGCCTTTTTCTTTAGCTCCTCGGCTTTCCCTTCCTTTCCCCAGCGTCGAAACCATTCTGACCAGCTCAAATAAGCCTTATAAGCATAACCCTGAACCTCAACCAGAGCAATTGGTGGCTCGGGCTGTTTGCCATTGACCAAAATGGCATCCCAGGAGTCTTTCCAGCCCTGATTAAAAAGGCCTCTCCTGGAACGACACTTATACTCAATTAATCCATCTCCATCCATATCCCCAAACTTTTCTAACCACTCAAAAGCTGAAAGAATGTTCTTTTCAAGACTGCGGACAAAGTTCTCATCGCCAGTCCATTTGAGGTACTCACTGGCTAAAATCAAAAAAAGCGGCGTTGAGTCAACCGACCCGTAATAAGGAGTCTGGGGAACCTGACGCAGGTTTGCCAGTTCGCCCTGCCTTACTTCGTGAAAGATTTTACCCGGCTCCTCATCTCTTTCCGGATTAACTTCCTTTCCCTGAAGCCGAGCGCAAAAAGCAAGAGTTCCCCGAGCTAAAGAGGGTTTGAAAGGCAAAGCCTGAAGAGCCGAGATTATGGAGTCACGACCAAAAGGGGCAGAAAACCAGGGAATACCAGCATAAACCACCTCGCCAAGACGGGTAGCAGTGTAAAGCTGACGCAGATCATTGCTTGCCCTCCCTAAAATTATATTAAAAAGCTGATTATCGGTGGTCAGGTGAACCGAGTTTCTTTCCCACTCCAGATAAGATTTTCTCAGCTGGGCTACTACTTCATTAAAAGACCTTGCCTTCCGACGACTCCCACCGACCGAAGGCTCAAATGAAAAATCAAGCAAATATCGCCCCTGAGGTCCTATCTCAATCTGAAAAAATAACTTAACCGTCTCTCCGGTAAAAAGAACGCTTTCCGGCTCACGGTCCCACCTTACCCTCAGCTGGCGGAAAACTTCATCTTCCCCGATGTAAGCAAAAATAATTCCGCCGGGAGAAATCTTGGGTTTCAAATGAGTACCTCGCTTTTTTCTCTTTAAACCTCTGACCTCAAAAATATCAGCAAAATCAGTCGCCAGCTCAACTTCCAGGGGAACCTTAACCGAAAAGCTGTTATAGTTTTTAAATCTCATCCTTTCATATAAAGCCCTTTTTATTGCTCGCAAGCGCCGAAAGTTGATTGTATGCTGAGGTATAGCCTTCCCATCAAAGTTAATTTCCACATTGGTTGCCTCCACATGGCCAACATAGTTTCTTTCGGCAGTAGAATGGAGTAAAACAGGGCTACTACCGTTAATTTTGACTTCGTATGCGCTTAAAAAGCGTGTATCCCGATAATAAAAGCCGAAGCCGCCTTTGTTTAGAATGGGAATGTCGCCCTCAAGGTTGGTATAAAGAAAGTAATCTCCTTCTTTTAAAACTAAGCGCCCTTCCTTGACTTCTCCCAGAGCTAAAGAAACACCTTGATTTAAAAAGCGAAAGGTTGTCTCGTAATCAATCTCGAATTCTTCGCCTTCAGGCGAAACGATTTTGTGAGTTTTAAACTCGGGTTGCTCCATTACTCCTCGTCCAGAGTGGCCCCTTTACTTTCTACTTTAAGAAGCCGGAGTTGATAATTAATCCCTTCTTTTTCTAAAAAACTTTCCAGGTTTTCTTTAAGGCTTCCCTCTTCTGAACGCTTATAAAAGCCAGCCAGGCTGGGACCTGCTCCACTTAAGGCCACCCCAAGAACACCCTGAACTTCACCGATTTTTTCCAGTAGAAAAGGAAGTTCCGGAATTAAAATCTGACGATAGGGCTGGTGAAGCCGGTCTTTCATGGCCTCTTTTATTCTTTCCCAGTCGCCCCTTATCAAAGAAAGAGCCAGAACTGAAGCCCGAGAAAGATTGTAAACTGCATCTTTCAAATCAACCTTTTTAGGTAAAGCCTGGCGAGCGCGGCGAGTGGAAAGGAAAGTTGGGGGAATCAAAAGAAAAACCCCTAAGTCGGGGTGAGGCTGGTAAGAATAGGTTTCAAACTTATCTTCCCGCTGAAAAGATAGGGTAAAACCCCCGAACAAACTAGCGCTAACATTATCAGCATGACCTTCAAGTTCCACCGCTAGCTGATAAATTTCTTCAAGCTGAAGATTGGTTCGGTAAAGGTGGTTTGCAGCTAGGAGACTGCCCACAATAGCAGCCGCGCTGCTTCCAAGACCTCGGCCGATTGGAATTTCGTTTTTAGCCTTCACTAGAAAGGTTTGGGGTTTTTCTCCCCGCTTCATACAAAAAAAATCCAAAGCCCTAAAAATTAAATTGCGCTCATCGGCAGACAGAAAATCGGCTCCCTCGCCTTCGGCGATAAACTCATTGCTTGAGCTTTCTTCAAAGCTCAACTCTAAAAACAAAGAAAGAGCCAGACCAAAAGCATCAAATCCTGGACCTAAATTGGAAGTTGAGCCGGGAACTGTTACTCTTACCATCTCATCTCCTCAAAAATCACTTCCTTAACCTCTTCTTCCCTTTCCACAACTTTCATAGCCTTTTCCATTTTTAAAGCTGTATCAGGGTCCTTTAAACCATGCCCGGTTAAAACGCAGACTACCTGCGAACCAGATGGCAAAGCAGACTGAGCCGACTTTTTTAAGAGGCCAGCTACCGAAGCAGCCGAAGCCGGTTCAACAAACAAGCCTTCTTTTCCGGCTAAAATCTGATACGCTTTTAAGATTTCCTCATCAGTCACCATATCAATTTCTCCTCCCGACTCCCGAGCCGCCTGAAGGGCTTCCTCTCCTCTGGCCGGCTTACCAATTCTGATTGCCGTAGCTATGGTTTCAGGTTTCTCAACTGGATGTCCTAAAACCAGTGGAGCTGAGCCGGCTGCTTGAAAACCGAAAAGAGAAGGCTTTTTTTTGACCACTCCTTTTTCAAAATACTCCTTAAAGCCTTTCCAGTAAGCAGTTATATTGCCGGCGTTTCCCACCGGAATAAATAAAAAGTCCGGAGCCTCACCTAAAGCATCGCAAACCTCAAAAGCCGCTGTTTTCTGTCCCTCTATCCGGAAAGGATTTAAAGAATTCACCAGACTCAAAGGGTATTCCTCTGAAAGCTTACGCACCAGAGACAGCGCCTGGTCAAAGTTGCCCTTCAGGCCAACAACTACCGCCTGGTGCATCAAAGCCTGAACAAGCTTGCCAAGAGCAATTTTTCCTTCAGGAATTAAAACAAAACACTTTAGGCTGGCTCGAGCAGCGTAAGCCGCTGCCGAAGCGGAAGTGTTTCCAGTTG
>DAIRCJ010000029.1:0-16077 GCA_036796755.1 Candidatus Geothermocultoraceae bacterium
AAAATTGGCATAACGAGGAATCCCAGCTAAACCCCGAGCTCCGCCGGTTGGCTCAAAATTAACAAAGAAAACCCGAATTATCTCAGCAAATCCTAAAGTAGCAATAGCCAGGTAATCACCGCGCAAGCGCAAGGCTGGAAAACCAACAATTAAACCAGCCAGGCTGGAAAAGAGAGAGCCAGCTAAAAGAGCCAGAAAAAAAGGTGTCTGCTTGTAAACCGTAAGATAGGCAGCCGTATAGGCTCCAATAGCCATAAATCCGGCGTGGCCAATAGAAAACTGACCGGCATACCCATTGATAATATCCAGACTTATAGCAGCAATAACAAATATACCCACTAAAATGAGTATTTCTAAATAATAAGAAGAAATATAGTTGAGTAAAACTTTCTCTATCATGCTTTTTCGATTTCCTTCTCGCCAAGTATTCCCCGCGGCCGGATTAAAAGAATTAAGATTAACAAAATAAAAGCCACCCCATCTTTATAAGTAGAATAACCAGCGGCAACCGCCAGAACCTCACTTAAACCCATAACAAATCCCCCAACCAATGCCCCGGGAATGACCCCTATGCCCCCTAAAACTGCGGCGATAAAAGCTTTCAGGCCCGGGGTAAAGCCCATAAAAGGGTCAAACTGTTTGTAATAAACGCCGAGCAAAACTCCGGCCGCTGCCGCTAAAGCCGAGCCCAGAGCGAAAGTAGCTGAAATTGTGCGGTCCACATCCACCCCCATTAACTGAGCGGCTTCCCGATCAAAAGACACAGCTCTCATTGCCCGACCAGTAGAAGTATGTTTAACAATCCATTCCAGCAAAATCATTAAAAAAAGAGAAAGGAAAAAAACAATGAGTTGATCGCTGCCTATCACCACCCCACCTAAACTGAACTCCTGACTTTTTAAAAATTCAGGGAAAGAACGTTGTTGGGGACCAAAAATAAAGGCAAAGCCGTTTTCCAGAAGCAGAGAAACCCCGATAGCCGTGATTAAAGCAGCAATTCTTGGAGCCTGGCGCAAGGGTTTATAAGCCAGCCGCTCAATAATTACCCCGGTTAAAGAGCAAACCAGCATAGCAAATAAAAGTGAAGGTAGAAAGCCAAAATGAAAATATGAGTAGGAGAGGAAAGCAGCATAAGCCCCGACCATTATAATGTCGCCATGCGCAAAGTTGATCAGGCGAATTATCCCGTAAACCATGCTGTAGCCCAGAGCTATTAGGGCATAAACCGAGCCCAGAGCCAAGCCATTTATTAACTGCTGGAAAAACTCACCCATCCTAAACCTTTAAATTTCCCTTTGAAAACTGGACTGTTATTTTAGCTGAAACATCTTAGCTAAAACAAAAAGGGGTGGCTTCTTTGAAGCCACCCCCATAGCCAGAACTATTTCTTAGGTTCCACTCTCTTTACGAACACCTGCTGACCGTTTTTAATCTGCAAAACTACAGCACTCTTAATTGGATCCCGGTTTTCATTCAGAGTGAACCTTCCCGTAACCCCTGAGTACTCACCCATGTTGGTCAGAGCATCCTTGATTTTTTCCGGATCAGCGCTTCCTGCTTTCTTAATCCCCTCGACCAGGAATCGAAAAGCATCATAGCCAAGCGCAGCCAGAGCGTCAGGAACAGCATTGTACTTAGCCTGATATTTGCTAATGAACTCTTTAACTGCCGGGTCAGGGTCATCTTTGGAGTAATGGTTGCTGAAGTATCCGCCTTCAATGTTTTTACCTGCTAACTTAACCAGCTCCGGTGAGTCCCAGCCATCACCACCAAGAAAAGTAGCCTTAATACCAAGAGAGCGAGCCTGATTGGCAATTAGGGCAACCTTTTGGTAATAGTCAGGAAGGAAAATCACCTCCGGATTCTGACCCTGGATCTTGGTGAGTTGAGCTTTAAAGTCGTTGTCGTTAACAGTGTAGGTTTCCATAGCTACCACCTGACCGCCGCCTTCTTTAAAGCTCTTCTCAAAGAATTCAGCCAGACCCTTGGAATAGTCGTTGCCAACATCGTAAAGAACAGCTGCTTTTTTCGCCTTCAATTCTTCCAGAGCAAACTGAGCCATCACCTGACCCTGAAAGTCGTCAATGAAGCAAACCCGGAAAATATAAGGCCCAACTTGAGTGACTTTGGGATTGGTGGAAGAACTTGAAACCATCGGTATCTTGCTGGAGTTAGCTACCGGGGCACCAGCCAAAGTGCATTTACTGGTGAGTGAACCAATTATGGCCGTTACTTTATCTTTGTCAATAAACTTGCGAACGATGTTGGCCGTTTCTTTGGGGTCATTGCGGTCATCCTCAACTACTACCTCAATTTTTTTGCCCAGAACTCCGCCTTCTTTGTTTACTTCATCCAGAGCGATCATAACCGCATTCTTGGTTGACTGGCCAAAAGTAGCTACATCACCAGTTAATGGAGTAACCAGACCAATTTTAATTGTTTCCGCTTCCTTGGTAACCTTCTTTTCTTCCGGCTTCTGAGCACAACCGGAAACCAAAGAAAAGGCCAGGAAAACCAGAACAAAAACCCAGAGCAATCGCTTAAAATTCATAACCTTTACCCCCTTTGTTGGCTTTTTCCAAATTTTCAAGCCTTTTTCACCTCCTTTCTTTCAAAATTAAAGGTCAGAAAGAAAGAGGTTCGGCCTTAACTAAAACAACCTTACCCCCTTTTAACTGATAAAAATAGGCTGGCCCCCTTAAAAACTTATCCTTCCCAAACCAATACTGCCCCCCTGCCTTTTCCACTTTTACTTCCTTTAAAGCCTCAGCTAAAAGGCTTCCTTCAGCTGACCTGGCTTTAATCACTGCTTTGTTTAAAACAAAAAGCCCAAGATAAGAAGAAAAGGCCGGTGGCCAAGGATTGGCTTTAAATTTTTCCCGGTATTTCTGGCTAAACTCAGACAGATTATCCAGAGAAAAAGGATAGAAGCGAACAAAATACCCGCCCTCAGCCAATTTAGCTTCCCCCCGGCTTAAGTCCTCACCAAAAAGCCAGACAGACCGATAGCTTAAATTCTTCTTGAGCACTTTCAAAAACTCTTTGTTATCCTTTAAAGCCTGAAAGAAAACTTCAGGTTTAGTCTTTTTAAGCTCTTCCAAAACTTCTTTCGGCCTGAAGAAAGGATAGGGGCGGATTAAAGCCACCTCCCCACCGTTCTGGCTAAAATACTTTTCAAAACTGTAAGCTTTCTCCCGCCGAAAGCGATCGCCCCGAGTATAAAAAATTGCCGCTTTTTTCCTGCCTAAAGTACTCAAGCAAAATGAGGCCAGAGCCGCGCCTTTAAACTCCTCGGAGGGAGAAAGAGAGTAAACATAGGAAGGCAGAGGGAAAGAAACCTCACTTAAAAGAAAAACTGGTCTTTTTAAGCGGCTGGCCAAGGGGAAAAAAGCTTTTGCCTCTTTTTCGCTCAGGAAACAAAAAACCGCCGCTACCTTCCTTTCTTCCAGCTCTAAAGCCAGCCTGACCAGCTCGGCCGGACTATTCTTCCTGGTCTTTAAAACAACGAGCTTGATCTCGGGCTGCTCCCCTTTTCTGTTCTGGTTAATTTCTTCGGTTGCCAGCTTCAAACCGTATTCGAAAGCCCGAGCCAGCTTTTCTCCACCGTATTTTTCGGAAATAACTGCTCCAACTTTAAAAGAGGAAGGGGTTTCCGAGCTAAACTGACCGCCCAGCCAGGCGCAACCGCCGCTAGAGAAGAGAAGAAGAAAAATTAAAAACAGACCAATCAGGCTGAAGCAAAGTTTTGTCTCTCTCATGACAATGTTATTTTAGCAAAAGAAGGATAAAAAGGTTATTTTTTTAATTTAAAAAAATAAGTTTTTAAAAAGTGAGAAAACTCCCTGTTTTTCTGCTGATTAAAGATTATTAGCTTAAATTTTTTAGCTCGGTCAAGTTTAAGTTAAATTTAGAATCATAACTATGGCGTCTTCCAGAGGTTGAACATAATACCTTTTTCTTCGGGCTATCATTCTGAAACCAAAATTCTGGTACATTTTCTGGGCAATCAGGTTTGATTCGCGCACTTCAAGAGATAAGGATTTTAAACCTAGCTCTCTGGCTTTCTCTATCAGATGATTTAAAAGGAGTTTTCCCAGACCCTTCCTTCTCCAGGCCGGAGCAACGGCCATGGTGGTAATGTGTCCTTCCTCAAAAAAATAATAAAATCCCGCGTAACCGAGCACTTTACTTTCCTTTTCCACCACCACATAATAGCGATTTTCCCCTTCTAACTCGGAAAGAAAAGTGCCCCGACTCCAGGGGGGGCGAAAAGAACATTCTTCAATCCAAAGAACTTCTTCTAAATCTTTTAGTTCCAGGGGGCGAATTTTCAGATCAGTCTTTTTCAAGTTTTCTCTCCTCGGCCGTTGAAAGGCGCAGGTAAAGGGGAAGAGCTTCTTTTAGAGGAGTCTCTCCTTTTTTTAAAAAGCCTTCCCAGCCAAGCTTGAGCAACCACTTCCCCTCAGGAAACCAGTTTTTAGCTTCCGCTCTTTTGCCCCCTGAAAGCTCAGGATAAGTCTGAAAAGCATCGCCCACCAGAAAAGCCGAAGAAAGATGTTTTTCAACAAGACTTTGGGCTTCTTCCCTGGAAAAAACTGAAGGAGGAATAATAGCCTCAATTGAGCCCTTCTTTCGGTAAAGGGCAAGGTAAACCTGGTTTCTCCTGGCATCAGTAGCCACCAGAACCTCATCTGACTGGGAAAAAAAGGAGGAGGCGATAACCTTAAAAGTAGAAAGACAATAAAGAGGGATTTTCAAGGCCTGGCTCAAGGCTCGGGCCGTAGCCAGACCCACTCGCAAGCCCGTGTAACTTCCCGGGCCTTGACCCACCACGATAAGTTGAAGCTTTTCAACTGAAAGCCCCTTTTTCTTTAGCAAACGGTCAAGTTCAAAAAGAAGGATCTTTTGATGAGCTCGAGGAGAAAGCTGACGACTTTCCTCCCAAAGCTTTCCCTCGCAACCCAGAGCAACCAGGCAACAATCAGTTGAGGTATCTATCCCAGCCGTTATTTTTTCAGCCATTTTTTCACTTTTTCCTCCCATTCTTTCCCCCGCCAGCTTACCTCAATCACTCTCTGGCTAAGATTTTCGCCAAAAACGAATTTAAGGTGAAGAAACTCCAGAGGAAAGTTCCTTAACTTCTCCGCCCACTCCACTAAAGTTACTCCCGAACCGTAAAGATAATCTTCCAGGCCCAGCTCATCAAGTTCTTCTGGAGAAAGACGGTAAAGGTCGAGATGATAAAGAGGAAGTCTTCCACTTT
Source organism: Candidatus Geothermocultoraceae bacterium (assembly GCA_036796755.1). GTDB lineage: Bacteria > Actinomycetota > Aquicultoria > SKW223 > CALKMS01 > CALKMS01. Next base: position 5,264 of record DAIRCJ010000029.1, read on the forward strand.
CCGTTTCCCAGAGGATGACAAAGGAAGCGCTCCTTAAGGGCTCTTTCACTCCCAGCCCCCGAGCTACCCCCTGAGCAAAGGTAGTCTTTCCTCCCCCCAGCTCACCCTCCAAAAAAATTACCTCTTTTCCCCTTAAGAGAGGAGCAAGCTTTTGCCCCAGCTTAAAAGTTTCCTCGCTATCATTAGTTTTTATCCTGAGCTTGCCTGGTTTCTTCACCTGACTAAACTGTTCTTTAACTCATAAAGCGCAAGCCCTTTGCCAGCAAATTAGCAATCAGGGTAGCTTCCTTTATTTTAAGAAGCCAGCTCAAGAAAAGATAAATCGCCAACCCTCCGGAAAAAGCCAGCAAAAGACCGATGAGATCTTGCCAAAGACTTACTGAAGAAAGAAGGGGCCAGTAAAAATAGCTAAAGACTAATAGAAAAAAGCTCATTCCCAGAGTAGCCGCTAAAATTCGCAGGCTGGTTTTTAAAAGCTCTTTTCCCCCAAAAAAAACTATCTTTTTTCGCAAAAGATATACTAAAACAGCAGTAATAACAAGGTAAGTAAAAGCTTCTCCCAGTGCCAGCCCAGGCAAACCAACAACCTTTACTAAAAAAATGTTGAGCAAGGCGTTTAAAACCACTCCAAAAAGGTTCACCCTGGTCGGGGTAAGAGTATCCTTAAAAGCGTAAAAAACGCGGGCAAAAAAAGCAAAAGTGCAAAAAAACAAGAGATCGAAGGAAAAACAGGCTAAAATTGGAGCGGTCTGGGAAGTAGCCACGGGATTAAAAGCCCCGTGCTCCAAAGCCGCTCTAATTATTGGCCGGCTGTAAAAGAAAAAGAAAGCCGCCGAGGGAAGAATAACAAACATAATCAGACGTAAGCCCTGAGCTATCTGATTTCTCAAACGCTCCAGGTTCTCCTCGCTTACCGCCTCGCAAAAACGGGGAAAAAGAACCATTATCACCGGAACAGCCAAAACTCCGTAGGGTAGGTAGAAAAAAGCTCGGGCGTACTGGTAAGCAGTGACACCGCCTTTAAAAGGAAAAGCCAGATTGTTGTTAACCGTAACCATTATTTGATTGGAAAGGGTGTAAACTATCAGAGGAAGCCCCATAGCCATTATCTTCTTAAGGGCTTCGTCTTTTAAATCAAAATACCACTGGAAGCGATAGTTAATTCGCCAAACAGCCAGCAAGAGAACCAGAGCCATTGAAGCCACCCCAAGAGTGGTTCCCATGGCTAAAAGGGAGAGGGCCAGCTCGGGATTGGAAGAACGAAAAGGAAGAAAAAGAAAAAGAACAGTAAAGATAGTGACCAAATTATTAAGAATGGGCGAAGCAACAACAGCGTAAAATCTTTTATGAGCATTTAAAACGCCGGTAAAAACGGTGCAGAGGCCGTAAAAAATAATCTGGGGGATGAAAAAGCGGAAAAAGAAAAGAGCCAGTTCTATGGTTTCTGGCTTTACGGTCAGAGTTTGAATCCGCACAAAGGGATAGGGAAAAACCACACCAACAAGGGTTATCAAGAAAAGGGCTACCAGAAGGACATTGGTTACATTGTTAATCATTCTCCACTTTTCCTCTTCGGTTTTTTTGGCGATGTAGTCCACAATCAAAGGAATGAAAGCAGCCGAAAGAATGCCGCCGGCAATAAGCTCATAAATCATATTAGGCATTACATTGGCCAAGTTATAAGAGTCAGCCAGGCGGGTGGCTCCCAGAGCATAAGCTAAAACAGCTACTTTTAAGTAACCAGTAACTCGGCTTAAAGCCACAATAAAAGAAGTGAGCGAAGTTGTTTTGGCTAAAGAAGGGGTCTCGTCCATACGAAAATTTTAACCAATTGTTAAACTATAAGCATCCTTTAAAAAATATCAGCTTTCTCTTTCTGAAATTTAAGAGACATTTGTTTTAGCTATAAAAGTTAAAAAAGGGTGAGCTGGGCAGGTTCTTTGGGTGGTTCTTCCTTAAGAATTTCCTTTAAAGTCTGGAAGTCTTCAGCAAAAACCTTTAAAAGATTAGCGTTGCGCAAAATGGCAGCCGGGTGGTAAGTAGGGAAAATGAAATAATTAGAGGCTTGAAACTTTTTACCCCTTAACAAAGTAATGCCGCTGGCCCTTCCCAAAAGAGTTTTGGTAGCATGATTGCCCAGCGTCACAATCACCCGAGGCTTGATTATTTCAATTTGTTTCTTGAGATACCGAGGCACACAAACGGATACTTCTTCCGGTTCTGGGTCGCGATTTTCTGGAGGGCGGCATTTTACCACATTGGTAATGTAAACTTCAGAGCGCTCCAGGCCAATGGAGTTAATCATCTTGGTTAAAAGCTTTCCCGCCGGACCAACAAAAGGTTCGCCCTCAACATCTTCCCAGTAACCGGGTGCCTCCCCAACAAACATTAAGTCCGCCTTTTCGTTTCCCACCCCAAAAACTACCTGACGGCGGCCAAGGCGGGAAAGAGGACAGGCCTGGCAGTTCAAAGCCTCAGCTTTCAGCTCTTCCAGATTCACTACTTACCTCCACAGGTTGAACAAGAAGAGGAAGAGCAGCTGCTACAGGAAGAGCCAAGAACTTTTCTTTCGCCTCCCCGAGTAGAAAACGTAGAGACAAGTTTCTTGGTCTTTCCACCGCACTTAGGACAGTAAACCCTTACCTCGTCTAAACCGAGAATAAGCTCTTCAAACTTATGCTGGCATTTCAGACAAAGATACTCAAAAACTGGCATAATAAGTTATTTTAGCCAAAGATAAGAAAAAGAAAAAGCTTCCCCACTGCCTCATGCTTTTTAAAAATCCATCCATAACCGGTTCTTGAAACAGAGTTATTTCTAAAAAACCAGTGAATTTTGTCAGCCTGGCCTGAGAGGTTTTGACTTCCGTGATTTTCTTTCAAGCAGCTAAAAAATAATCCCGGAAGAAAAAGGGAAAGGCTAAACAAAAAAAGAAACCATAAGCTTAACGATTCCTACTTCGAATTCAAGAAGTTTATTATTAGGCTCTACCGGGAGGCCATTAAAAAGGGTGATGAGCGGATGGCGGCTTTTTGTCGGGAGATTTTTGATGTTTATGACCGCTACAAAATAAATGGCCACATCAAAAGGCCAGATCAGGAAAGTTAAAACTCTTAAATTCAAACTTGAAAAAGTTTTAATTAAAGCGCTTTCAATCAATTTAAACCAAAAGGGGTCCAATAACTGTAAATCAATCCACCTTACAAAGAACCCATTTTCTTAAGGAACCTTAGGCAAAGTTATATTGCCGTTCGTCTTAAAAATATGTCCATTGGCCGAAAACTTTTTGAATTTTGTGCACTCTTCACTTGAAATATCACCTAAATTAAATTTTTTTGGTTTTAAGGAGGTGGATATGATGGGCTACGTTGATCACACAGCTGAAGAATTCCCCGAAGAAAAAATTGCCGATTTAACGCTGAATATTAGGAAGATTCTTTTAGCCACTGACGGTTCCGCTCCTGCTGTAAAAGCCACCCAAATGGCCATCGCTCTAGCAAAACTAACAGGGGCCCAAATAACAGCAGTTTACGTGAGAACCGGAGAGGAAGCGCTTCTTTACCCGGAAGAAAAATTAGCTGAAGAAGTAATCTCTGGAGTTCATCCATCGGAAGCTGGTTTAGCTCTGGCGAAAAAATTTGCCGAAAAGAACGGTGTCGTCTGTGAAACAAAAATTTTGAGAGGAGGGGTTGCTCCGCAAATCGTTAAATATGCAGACAGGGAAGGGGATTTTGACCTTATTGTTATAGGAGACATGGGTAGAACTGGCTTAGCCCGCCTGGCAATGGGAAGTGTTGCGGAAGCAGTCCTAAAAGCCTCTTCTATCCCAGTCTTGGTAGTCAAAAGATAAGAAAGGAGGTTAGAAATGAGCGCAACAGAAGCAAGGGAAGAGACCAATTTTTATGACACCCCGGAAGAAGTTGAGGCTTGTTTTAAAGCCCAACGCAAGCTTTCCCTAACTTATGGTGCTATTTTCTTTGCCAGTGTGCTCATCATTCCGTTTTTAAGCGGTACAGCTGAATGGTGGTACGGTAAAGAAATTTGGGGGGGGTTTACCCTCAACTACCTGGTGGTAGCCTTGATTTACCACATTTTTTACTTCCTTTTGGGCCTTGCCTATGCTTATCAAGCAAACAACCTTGAAGATCGGCTTTTGGGAAGCAAAGAAAGAGAGGTGGAGAAAGATTGAATTTAGCAGCAATTTTAATGGTTTTAACTCTTTTAGCTGTCACCGTTGCTATTTCTTTTTACACCCGCCGTTGGACCCGCACTACTGTCGACTTCTATCTTGCTGGCCGAAAAATAGGTTATTTTACTAACGCATCAGCAATTTGTGGTGATTACTTTAGCGCGGCTTCTTTTTTGGGTGTGGCGGCGGCAGTCTACGCCTCGGGGCTTGACGGAGTGTGGTATGGAACAGGTTTTGGAGCAGCTTACATACCTGTTATTTTATTCCTCGCTGGCCCTTTGAGAAGATTTGGTGAGTATACCATTCCTGATTTTCTTTATGCCCGATTTGGTAATAAAGACTTAGCCAGAATAGTTGGAATCATTATGGTTCAATTGATTTCCCTTTTCTACCTCGCTCCTCAAATGTATGGAGCTGGAGTTACCTGGACAGTCCTAGTAGGAGCCGGACTTTTTGGTTTAGAACCTTACACTACTGGCGTGTTGGTAGTAGTAATAGTTATGGCTTTTTACGTAGCAATGGGAGGGATGAAAGGGACAACCTGGAATCAAATGATTCAGTTCTGGGTTCTTTTCACCGCAATGGCTTTGGTAGTCGGAGGAGGATTTTTGAAAGGATTTTCCTATCCGAAGGCCCTAAAAGAAGCTAGCAAAGATGTTCTTTTGAACACAAAAACAATGACGGTTAAAGAAGCGACCACTCCAGACCCAGCTAGCGGAAAAACACCTCTTGAGGCAGCAAAAGAAGCTATGAGTCCGGGAGCCTATGCCGCTGCGGAAAAAACGGTCAAGGAAGGAAAACCCGAAGATAAAGTGGTACTGGTGCTAAAACAGAAGAACAAACTTCACCCCGAAAGGCCTATGAAGTTCAATGAACCTGGTCACCGCTATCCCTGGTTTGACCAATTCTCCATGGTTTTAGCTTTAGTTTTGGGTACTGCTGGTTTACCTCACATCATGAATCGCTACTATACCAACCCCTCAGGAAAAATGGCCAGGCTTACAACCGTATGGGTACTTATGTTTGTAGGCATTTTTTATATTATGGCAGCAATTGCTGGAGTTGTCGGGAGAACTATCTTGACTGAAGCTTTTCTTGCTGGGAAACTCGACCCAACCGGCGTGGCAGTTGATGGTTTGCTAGTAAAAACGGATCAATTAATGCCTCTTTTGGGCAAGTATCTGTTTGGACAGTTTGGTCTGGGCTATGTAGTTGCTGGTGCTTTCGCTGCTATGTGGTCAACTATCGGTGGCCTCTTGATGGCCTCAGCTGCTTCCTGGGGTCACGATCTTTACGAGAAATACATAGCTCCCGATGCTCCCGAATGGAAACGCGTCTTTGTTGGTAAGTCAGCAGTTGTAATGATGGCTTTTATTTCTCTCCTTATAGGATTAGCCATCCCCTACTTCGGATTGGACAAAGCCTATCCTTCCTTGATTGCCATGATGGTTACCTGGGCTTTCTCGGTTTCAGCTTCCGCATTTGTTCCCACCCTCATTCTGGGAATGTGGTGGAGAAGAACTACCTTTAAAGGAGCAATTGCCGGAATGTCTCTCGGAGGCTTTGGTGCTGTTTTCTTCATCTTTATGAATATCTTAAAAGAAACTAAATTTGTTGATCCCAACAGTTTTGCCGGATTTTTGGGTTCTTTAACTTTCCCAGTAGCTATCACCGTCCCCCTTGGTGTTTTAGCCATAGTAGTAGTTTCACTTCTGGATAAGAGCGTTCCCGAAAACCTTCAAGAAATTTGGATGAGAATTCACGGCACAGCCAAAGAAAGGAAGGAAAGAGCTCTTGGGTACACCTCGTAGTGGAATTTAAACCACTTCCTAGACTTTTGGTTTGTCCTTCTAGCCCCTCTTTGTTGCAAAAGAGGGGCTTTCTTTGTCTACAAATAAATCACTATGAATTCTGAAGTATAATTTTTTTTATGGAAGAAATTTGGGATTTAGAGCTTTCCATTATGTCCCACTCTGAAAGCTGGTCGCAGCTTAAAATTTCTTTTCAGTCTTTCTTAAGGGAAATTGCTTTTCAAGCTGAAGAAAAAGATCCTTATTTTCAAGTAGACTTGATCTCCCAAGCCTATCGGAAAGTTACCATTAAAACTTGCGAACTTTTGTTAAGAAAAAACTATGAAAAAAAAATTGACCCTGAAGATTTTGCCTGGTTAAGCTTTGGCGGCGAAGCTCGCCGAGAGGTTACCCTCAACTTTGATCAAGATAACGGAATAATCTTTAAAAAAGATAATTCGTGTCTCCAGGAGTTTGCTGAAAAAGTAGTTGAAAGGCTAAACTGGTTAAAAATTCCTCCTTGTCAGGGCGGCGTAATGGCTTCAAAGCCCGAATGGCGAGGAACCTATAAGCTCTGGCAGAAAAGAATTGATAACATTTTCGATCAAGACCTTACTCCAGATGATGTTAGAAAAGCAACCATCTTGCTTGACATTGATTATCTTTTTGGAAACCGCCGCCTTTTTGAAAATCTATTAAACTATCTTGGAGAAAAATATCCGAAAGCAACAAAGCTTCAAAGAGCTCTGGCTGAGGACATAGCCAACATACCCCCTTATACCACTATTTTTGGAGGGCTGGCTTTGGAGAAGCGAGTCGACCGAAAAGGGAAATTCAATTTTAAGTTTGCCTGCCTTTACCCTTTTGTGGGGTACGCTAGAATTGAAGCCTGGCAGTATGGTATTTTTAATCCTAACACCAAAACACGAATAAAATTACTTCAAGAAAAAGGCATCGTCTCTGAAAACGAAGGACAAAAGATGATCGAAGTGTTTAAAAAAATCTTAAAACTCCGCCTGGTTCACCAAAGAAGACAGCTTAAGAAAGAGCTTGAGCTTAGCGACTACTTTGACCTCAAGCTTTTGACTTCAGAAGAAATAAAAGAACTAAAGTATTGCGTTAAAGAAGTGGAAAAAATTAAGAAAAAACTCAGGTGGTTGTATTGGGTATAAACAAAAAAGTTCTTCTTTCAACCGGTTCGCTCGTCTACCGCTTTTCCCTTCCTCAGATTTCAGCTTTCGCGGCTGAGTCGGGGCTTGACGGTCTTGAAATTGTCTTAAACAACAAGGCTTTCCTGGAAATCGGCAAAGATGGCAAGAAAATCTTTAGCAATCTGCCAGTTCCCGTTTTAAGCCTTCATGCCCCTCACCATTCAAGCAGAATTTTTCGAAACTTAGAAGACGGTCTTAAAAAGACCATTGATTTAGCCAGGGAAAACGAGATAAAAAGGATTGTTTTTCATCCGCCAAGCTTTCCTCTTTTCCAGCCTAAATTCAGCTATTTCTTCTTTAAAACAAGAAGTTTTAAAGAGCTTGTCGACCAGGACTACATTCTAATGATTGAAAACCTGCCCAAGACAGCTCTACCCTACCCAATAGGCAGTCCTCAAAAAATCAAAAACTTCCTAATCAAGAAAGGGCTTTTTATTGCTCTTGACTGCTCTCACTATGCAAGCTGGGGAGGGTCTCCGGTAGAAGCTCTAGATCTTTTCGGTAATTTAATAAAAAATGTTCACCTCACCAACACCCACCACTGTCACTTTGACTCTCATCATCCTCCATATGAAGGTTGTGTTGACCTTACTTCCTTTCTTAAAGAGCTTGGTTTAAAGAAATTAAGCGAAGATGTTCACCTTGTTCTGGAAATCGATTTCGGACTAAAAACCGAAAAAGAAATCAAAAGTGTTATTCTTAAAAGCCTGGATTTCATAAATAATCACCTTAATCAATAAGGGCTTCAAAGTTTAATTTACTCAAGATTATTTTTAAGCAGCCTTTCCTTTTTTAGTTAACCGAACTTTAATTTCCTCATCGAGCCGCCGACGGCAGCTTCTAAACCCCTCAGGTGCCGCCGTAGCCAATTTTAACTTCATTTTCCAAAAGAATTACTGGAACGGCTCTTTTCCCCTGGCTATACCTTAGCATTTCTTCCAAATCCAGGGGGTTTTGCTCCACATTGCGGTAGTCCACCTTGTAGCCTTCAGCAGTGTAGACTCGCCGAGCCTCCGAAGTATAAGGTCAGGTGTCCTTACCGTAAATGATTACCGTCTTTTCCATCTCCACCTCCGAAGAATTTTTTTAATTTTCCCAGCTGTCTTTATAAAATTTAAAAATTTTTAAATTTAAACCTTCATTCTCGCCAGATTACTACCTCTTCTAAAGGCCGACGAGGTGGTTTTTTCCCCTCGCCAGCCGGGTAACCAATGGGCAGAATCGCTACGGGCCGAAGAGAAGGAGGGAGAGACAAGGCCTCACTTACCGCCTCTTCGTCAAAAGCACCCACCCAGCAAGAACCAAGCCCCAGTGCGCAAGCAGCCAGCAAAATGTTTTCCACAGCCGCAGCGGTGTCCTGAAGGGCATAAAGATTTTGACCGCGCTCACCATAGCCCCGAAAAGCCCTTTCCAGGTCGGCGCTGACCACAATAACCACTGGAGCCTCAGCTATAAAATCCTGATAATAAGCGGCCTGGGCTAATTTTCTTTTTAGTTCTTCACTTAAAACCACCCAGAAGCGCCAGGTCTGAAGATTCCCAGCTGAAGGCGCTTCTATCGCTGACTCTAAAATTTTTTTCACTGCTTCCCGCCCTACTTCCTTCGGTTGAAAACGCCGAATACTTCGCCTCTTCTTAACCACTTCAAAAAACTCCATTTTTCCTCCCAGAACTTCCCATGTTTTTTACCCGAGCTTACTTTTGGTTTTCAATTAAATTATAATTTAATTATGACTGTTATTTTAGAGGTACAAAATCTGACAGTTGAAGTTGACGGAAAAGGGCTCTTAAAAAACATTTCTTTTTCCATTGAAAAAGGGGAAACCGTGGTCCTTTTTGGTCCGAACGGGGCTGGTAAGTCCAGCTTGCTCTACACCCTTCTTGGTTTTCCTAGCTACAAAGCTAAAGAAGGCAAAATTTTTTTTAAAGGCCAGGAGATCACCCACCTTCCGGTAAACGAGCGAGTTAGACTGGGTTTGGGGGTTTCTTTTCAAAACCCCCCGCGGCTGAGGGGAGTGAAGCTTATGGATATGCTCAAACTGGTAGGAAAAAACCAGAACACCGATTATCTTTCGCTGGCTCAAAACCTCAAAATGGAGGGCTTTCTTTCTCGCGATGTTAATCGTGGCTTTTCTGGAGGCGAGGTCAAGCGCTCAGAAATTCTCCAGCTTTTAGTTCAACAACCAGACTTAGCCCTGCTTGACGAACCAGACTCTGGGGTCGACCTGGAAAATATTGAGCTGGTGGGAAAAGAAATCGAAGAGCTGATTAAAGAGCGCAGTGCCCTCCTCATCACCCATCACGGCCACATTTTAAACTACATAACCGCCGATCGAGCCTTAGTTCTCTTTGACGGGCGTCTTGCCTGCCAGGGAAAGCCAGAAAAAATTCTTTCGGAAATAAAAGAGAAAGGTTACTCCGGGTGCGTGGAATGTCCCGAATGTCCAAGAAATTAGAAGAAAAGTTAAAAAGAGCAGAAAAAGCCCGCGAAAAAAAGCCTCTTTTGGGCCCGGATGTTGAGTTAGAAAAGTTTAAAGAAGAGGTAGAAAGCGAGGTAGAGAGCCTGGAAAAACTGCCTGAAGAGTATCGCCAGGATGCCTTAAGGGCCGGGGTGGTAACCACTGAAGAGGGGCGTTCAGGTACCTTTTTTCAGGTAAATCGGAGCGTCCTTTGCGCCCGCAGTCAGGAGCCTGGCCTGGAAGTTTTAAGTACCACCGAGGCTTTAAAAAAGTATGACTGGCTGGAAGACTATCTCTGGGAAGCAGTAGCTCCCGACACGGACAAGTACACAGCTTTAACCGCTTTAAAACCTCATCATGGCTACTTTATTCGGGCAAAAAAAGGCGTTAAATCTACCTTTCCCCTTCAAGCCTGCCTTTTTATCAGCAAAGAAGGGGTTGTCCAGAGAGTTCACAATATCATCATTGCTGAAGAAGACTCCGAACTTCATATAATCACTGGCTGCACCACCTCACGCCATGTAAACAGTGGTTTTCATATTGGAATCTCCGAATTTTTTCTGAAAAAGGGGAGCAAAATCACCTTCACGATGATTCACAACTGGGCGCCAGAAGTTGAGGTTCGTCCCCGAACGGGGGCAGTTCTCGAAGAAGGAAGCACTTTTTTAAGCAATTACATTTGTCTGCGCCCGGTAAACACCCTTCAGCTTTACCCCACCGCCTATCTGAAAGGGAAAGGGAGTCGGGTAAGATTTCAAAGCATCCTTTACGGACAGAAAAACTCAATAATGGATGTAGGCTCCCGAGCCATTCTTCAAGCTGAAGAAACTCGAGCCGAAATTTTAAGCCGGGTGGTCGCAACCGAACAGGCTCAAATAACCGCTCGCGGCCACTTGAAAGGCGAGGTTAACGAGGTAAAAGGGCATCTGGAATGTCAGGGCCTTTTGCTTTCCCCTCAAGCCAGCATCCTGGCTATCCCTGAGCTGGAAGCCCGAGCGGAAAAAGTTGAGCTTTCTCATGAGGCAGCTGTAGGGAAAATCGCTGAAGAAGAAATTTTGTATCTGATGTCGCGGGGGCTAACCGCTGACGAAGCCACAGCTTTAATCGTCAGAGGCTTCCTCAATGTAGAAATTGAAGGGCTACCGCCAGTTTTAGAAGCTGAGACC
>DAIRCJ010000030.1:0-15920 GCA_036796755.1 Candidatus Geothermocultoraceae bacterium
TAATGGTCGGGGTAGTCACATACCAGCCGTTTTCTCCATTGGGAGAAGAGGGGTTAATCTCAAGTTGAGTGGAAGGAGGTTCGGTTTCCAGCACTGCTCCCCCCGCTTGAGGAGCAAGAGCTGTCTCAATAAAGTCAAAGTCGCACTGGTTAGTATCTTTATTGGCCGGGGTTCTCGCCAGGGCTTTGCCCTCAGAGGTGCCAGGATGGAAAGTAATAGAAGGAAATAGGGTAGAAGTAGTTTCCCAAACAACTTCATCTATAACTTGATTTAAATTGTTTAGCAAGCCCGCCTCATCACCTGAATTGCTTAAAATAAAGCTTCCGCTCTTTGAAAGATTGGGAACGGAAGAAGTAGTATCTTCTATCTCAAAGTCGGGGAGAAATCCATAGGTTTGATAAAAGCTGGAACCAGAAGTAGCTATAACCATCCGCTCGCCTGGCTTTAAAAGATAGCCAACTGGAACCGTAACTGTTCCTTCTCCGTCTATTATCCGCCAGTTACCAATGTTAGCCGTGGTATCCATAGGGTTATAAACCTCAATCCACTCACCAGCGGGCTCGGTAGTTGCTGGGTCATAGCAAACTCCACTTAAAAGTAAGCGGTCAGTAACTGGGGTATAAAGAGAAAACTGCTTGGCTTGAAAGCCAGGATTTCCCGCTTCATCCCGAGCTAATATTTTAACCACCGCCCGATTGGTGTTAACTCCAGAAGGAGTTGACCAGAGATAGCTTCCATCGTTTGGTTCGCCTACGGTTAAAGTGGTGAAAGTTGAGCCACCGTTTAAAGAATAGTAAAGGTTAACATAAGCAGGATTTGTCAGGCTATCAGTAGTTGTCCAGGTAACTTCATAGCTTTCTCCACTTATCCAGCTTGTTCCGGCTTGAGGTTGACCAATTGTTACCTGCGGTGGGCTTGCGTCCAGTTTAAACAGATAATTCCTGACGGTTTCGGTGTTTCCAACCAGGTCAACGGAGAAGTATTCCAGAGTCTGAGTTCCCTCAGAAGCGGGAGAAATGGGAGAGGTGTAAGTCTGCCAGCTTTCAGAGTTCCAGCGGTAGTAAGTGGTAGCTGTCTCGTCAGGGGTTAAGGTAATGGTCGGGGTAGTCACATACCAGCCGTTTTCTCCATTGGGAGAAGAGGGGTTCAAGCTTATTGAAGTAAAAGGAAAAGTCACATCTTTTTTTACAAACTTTACTGATTGCCAGAGCGAGTTATTCCCTTTATTGTCCCAGGCCTGCCAGTAAATGGTATGGGTCCCTTCGGATAAATCCTTAAGATTAATTTGAGCTCTCAATACCTCAACTGAAGAGTCAAAGGCTCCATCAGCAGCTACCGCGAAAGTAGTGATAGTCTGGGAATCAATTCCAACTCCGCCGCCAGCTATTAAAGAATAGCCTCTTCCCCGGTCATCAGCTGTGGCTGTGGTTACCAGAACTGAATCGGCTATAACTTCTCCTTGAGAAGGAGAGCTAATGCTTACAGCCGGAGGAGAGTTGTCAAAAGCCAGAGCGCTGCGAACTTCAGAGAAGGGACTTACTCCCACCCCATCAGTAGCTCTAACTTTATAAAAATAATCTTCACCATAAACCACACTTGAGTCTAAATAAGAAGTACCGGTTGTTTCCACAATTTTGCCATAAGTGCCGTTTAAAGTATCAGCCCGCCAGACCTCATATTTAAGACCAGATATTGAACCGAGACTTCCCCAGTTTAAAGCAATAGAGCTTCCCTGAAGAGCATCAAAAGGAGAAGGTCGGCGTATAAAGTATCCGTAAACTTCAAGGTCATCAAGGTAAGCCCCTTCGTTTTCATCAGCTGGCAAAGTCGGGTCACCGTTTGAACTCCAAACCCACTCTAACCAGGAATTCGTATAGCCAGCAATATCTGTTAAGGGTCTATCCTCAAGCAACCAGCCACTGGTTAAAGGATAATCTGGATAAGAAGTGCTCAAACTTCCCGACTTGTAAGTGTTAAACCCCATTCGGTCCAAAACTCCGCTTCCAGGCGGAGTGTTCTGCCCATCAGCTGAAGGAATATAGTAATAAAAAGAAACCTGCCCATCAGCAAAGCCACTCATATCGATAAGATAACGAGCTTTGCCCGACATGTTCGGCTGGTAACGGTGCTCACTGAAGTTGGGGTTATTTGTCCCTGCACACCATAAGGAAAGCAAACCTGTCCGATAACGATAGGTAGACTCTCCCCAGGTGGTTGGAGTGGTCACTCCAAAAACCTGCCAGCCACTGCCCGATTGGTTTACAGTTGGAGTAGTTTCAAAGCTAGTCTTATAAATTTCAAAACGCTCCGACATTCCGCGCTTAAAATAAAGAGAGCCATTTCCTGAAGTTCCTCTTGACCAAGTAACTAAGGGATTGGCATTCCTGTCAGTCACTAGACCCGGACTGGAATAGTAAATACCACTACCACTCTCACTGGAAAGGGTTTCTTTAGTGGACCATTTCCCGTTCCACAAACTCCGGTAACAAATGGAAGCCGAGTTGCCGGGCATCTCTACCCACAAAAGGTGCACTCTTCCTGCGCGGTCAGCGGCCAGAAGGGGTCGGCAAAAAGCCGACATCCTGGAAGAAAAAGCGGCCGGTGGAGTCCAGGTAGTTCCATTATTAAAAGACTGGGAAAAGTAAACTGCCCGACTAGTTTCCCAGGTAAGATAAAGATTGCCCCGGTCTCGCACTAAACCAGGAGGAACATATTCTTCATCAGCGGGAAGGGAAGAAGAAGAGTTCTCCACATCGCGAACAGTAGAAAAGCCGCTGCTCAAACTATAAGAAACTAACCTTATCCGCGGATTATAGTTTTTAGGAGGCTCTGAATAGTAATAGCGCCAAGCTAAATAAACCGTCCCTGTTTCTTCAGCTGAAACGTCAACTGAGCCTACACAATGAGGATAAACTCCGCCCGCCGTATCGGGAACATCGGTTGTTGTCCAGCTTCCATCAAAAATGGAAAGCTTTAGGTCACTCTCCTGAGTATAGGCAAGATAAACATTGCCCGCTTTATCAACTGCAGCCGCCAGGTGAGCCAGGTCCCCACTGTAACTTAAGACCACTTCCCCCGGCTCCCAGTTAATACCGTCAGTGGTTGTCCTTTGCTTTAGCTCGACCGTTGAGGTTCCCTCCAGCCAGAAAAATCTTATTAAACCGCTTTTATCCCGCACACAGTCAAAAACGCGGTCAGCTTGTCCCCAGGGTTCTGCCGAACAATTAGCAACTACTCGGGTAGTTGACTCAAAGCTCTGGGTCACCCAGTTAAATCGCTTATAGTAAACTGCTCCACTTCCACCGTCACGCCAGAAAACCAAATAATTATTTTCCTTGTCCACCACTATTTCCGAATAAGAAAAAGGGTCAGTAGAGTAGAAATTAACCTGCGAACTGCCTGACCAAGAAAGTGCCAAAGTCAGGGAGGGCATTAAAATAAGCAAAAAAACTGCCAGGCTAAAAAAGCCCAGTAAATAACTTTTAAAAAACCTCACCTGTGCCCCTCCCTTTTAAATTTGTAACGATTATAACATAAGCAGCAGAAAAAAGCAATTTAACCTCACCTGATTCTTAAAATTTCTTAAAATAAGTCATTAGCCCATTTAACCATTGTCGAGCGATAACCGCCAGCATCAACCTTAGTAGTTAACTCAATAACAAACATGAGGTCGAACCGCCGCCAGGTAAGAATAGCCTTTTGAAGGTCAGAGGTTTTGCCCCAGTAACCAGTTAGACCATCAACCTTGACCGCCTGCCAGTCTTTGCCGTAACTTTCCTTAAAACCTTCTAAATAATCCTCAGCTGTGCGGTTATCCACCCTATCCACCGAAAAAAGGACCATCACCACATTCTTATCTTTTAAAGAACGAGCCATCGCCAGTGCTTGTAAAGGATACTCGTCTCTTAAAAAAAACTCGTAATTTTCCAGGCTAGCCGGAAGAAGAGATATCAAATCCCCGCTGTAAGTACCACCCCCATCTTCAGCTGTTCCTCTTCCTTCCTCTCCCTTTGAACTCTGACCACCTTCGTTATTAGCCGATCTGCCGGAGTTATTTTTTTGGCTACCTTTGCTTTCTTCCGCACCCAAACTGGAACTTTGCGGTTCCGAGCTTGATGCCCTTTTAATCGGCTGCCAGTCCGAACCTGCCAGGGTTTCAATTTTCCTTTTTAAAACTTCAGCCTCAGCGATTTTACCTTTCCGGATAAGGTCTCTCCAGGAAAAATAAAGCTCTTCAGCTTTCTGATGGCGTGAGCATAAAACTCTTCTGGTCTTAACTTTGTACCTGCTCTTCAGCCACCAGGGAACAAAAACCTCGCGAACTTCTTTTTTGAGAACCTCGCCGTAATAGCAGCGAGTAATCAACCCTTCCCGGGCTGAAACCGGAAAAAAAAGAGCCAGAACTAAAAGAGAAAGAAGAAGTCCTGAAACATAAGGATTTTTCCGTACAAAATCCAGCACCTTGCTCATAACTTAAACCTCATCGCCAGACCATTAAGTTCATCCCAGAGCTCAGCCGGGTTGTTTTTTTTACCCTTGGCGTGAAGCTCAAAAACCAGCCTCCCCACCACCCAGACATAAGTAGCCTGATAAAGCTGACCGGTCCCAAAATAAGCCGGGTATTTTTCTTGAAACAAAAACTCTTTCTTGTTGTCGGGATAAATTACTTTACTCACCCGGCCAATAAAACCAGCTGCTTCTGAAGCATCTTTCTGGCGCCAGATAGTCACTTCAATGCTCTGAGCATCACTCTCAATAATTGGTTGAAAATTGCAGAAAACTCCCAACTCGTTACTGACAGGCTCAGAACGTTCAAACCCCGGATAATAAGCGGGAAAAAGAGTGGTTAAGTCAGCTGGCTCCTGAAAACCACTCCTGGCCGTTCCCGTAGTTTGTCCTGAGGTGTCTCCACTTTGAGGATTGGAACTTGAGTTTCCCCTGTTTCCCCCAGCTTGAGTTTCTTCTTGACGAGCAATTTCCCTTTTAACCTCTTTCAACTTCTCGCTGGCTTTTTTAAAAGAAGGTAGAACTTCCAGAGCTTCCTCAAGTTTTTTCCTGGCTTTCCCGAATTCTCCCTTTTTTTCTAAGTCCAGGGCTTGCCGGTAAAGAGCCTCAACTTTTTTTCGCTTCTGCTCGGGAACAGTCACCCGGAAGTGATAAAAAAGAAGTGCCAGAAAAAGCAAGAAAATTAAGCCGCCCAGAAACCACCAGCGTTTATTTTTCATGATATTATTGTAACATTCTCCAGGGGTTTTTCCACCAGGCAGGATGAGTAAGCACCGACTATTACCATTCTTAACTGGCTTTATTCTCAAATAGAAAACTGAAGGTTATATGCTTAAACTCTTTTTCAGAGGGTAGCCTCTTTTAAAACTTCAGCCGTTATCCTTTCCTTCCCCTCTTCAGCCGCTTTCTGCCAGGCTTTCCCCAGTAAAGTCAAAAACCTTTGAGGGTCCTTCTCCTTCTCAAAAGCTAGCTTTACAACTTCCCCCTCTATCAAGCTTTCGCTCGAAGCCTCCTCGGGCAAAAAAGGAGCTAACTGTTCTCTAACCATTTTTTCCGCTTTCTCCAGCGAATCAAGAGGTAAATCAAGGAGTGGGAAAAAAGAAAGCTGAATTTCTTTACCCCGTTTCAAAAGCTCAACTCGGGAAAGATTCTCTTCGCTAACCTCGTAAATAAAAAAACAATCCCGATACAGAAGCGACTCCAGCTCCACCAAAAAACCGCTAACTTCCGCCAGTTTTTCTTCCGGCAAAAAAGATAGGCGCTCAAACCCGGAAAACATCAAAACCGGCTTATAAAAGTTAGAAATCAGGGATAAAAATCCTTTTAGACCTTCTTTGGCCTGGTGAGGTAAGAAGACATCATTTTGAAACTGTCTTACCCCTTCATCCCAGCTCTGCCAAATAAAAGTGGCTTCGGTTAAACGCTTAACCACACTTCCTAAACTTTCCCTCTCGATCATTTTTAAGCTAAAGTCGCGCAAAGCAAAAGCCAGCTCTTCTTCTCTTTCTTCCGGCTCAAAAGGAAAAATTAACTCATCAAACTTCTCTTCACCCTCTTCAATTTTTTCTTTAATCGCTTGAGCGGATGGCAAAACATCCAGTAAAACCCCTTCTTTTTCCAGCTTTTCCAGGGAATTCCTTAAGAAATGGTAGAAAGAGCGCCGCCAGACTTCAGTTGTTAAGCGAGTCGCCACCAGGCGGAGAGCATTTGAATAAGCATTTTGAATAAAAAAGTCCACTCGGAAGTCAGTGGGAAAAAATTTAAAAGAATTTTGCGGCAAAAAATATCTTAATATTAGGCTAAAAAAGTCTATTTCAAAGCGAGCTTCTCGGGAAGCAAAAATTAACCAAAGAGGGCCGCGGATTTCTTTTAAAGCCCTTTTCACCCGAGCTAATTCGCGATGAAAGACAAACCTTTCCAGTCCTAAATCGCTAAGCTCTTTCGGGTAAAGCCTCTCATCATACATAAAAGGGTTTTCGATCTCTTTTAATTTAAAACTCATCACTTCCTTCTTTCCTTTTGTCTCTCCGGCTTTCAACTCCAAGATAAACCAGGCTTACAAAAGCCAGCAAAGTAATTATATAAAAAGCAAAGTAAAAATAAAAACTGTACACGGGCTTTTCTCCCCAGTTGAGGTACTCGGTTCCCAAAGCCTCTGAAACTTCCGGCGGAAGAAAGTTAAACCAGTTAAAAAGGCGAGTTTTATGAAGCAAGGGAACGGAAAAGCTTAAACTCAAAAAGCTCAGAAAAACCTTTAATAAATCAATTTTCCCAACCCGAGCCGCCAAAAAACCTGAAAGACCCGCCAGAAAAAAAACCCAGGGCACCACAAATTCGTAACCCGGTGAAGTCCAGTTTTCGGAAAAGTTAATACCACTTCCCGGACGACCACTCACTTGATAGGAGTAGTAGGGAAGAAACAAGACTATCAGAGAAAACAAAGTTAAAACGGTCGCCAGTCCGACCATTGCCAGCCTTGGTGAAACTTTAAGCCCTTCCTTTATTAAAATAAGAAAAAAGCCAGCCAGAAAAAGGAAACCTCCCCCGACCAGACCTTCAAGAACTAAAGGAGAAAATAAAAAAGAGCTTTTCAGGCGTTCCAGCGGAGCAAAAACCAGCACCATCAGTAAGGGCGCAAAGTAAGCAAAGTAAAAGCGGGAGAAAAAGAACTCTTTTTCTAAAAGGCTAAACCTTAAGAGAAAATAAAGACAGATAAGGATTAAGGAAAGCAGAAAGGGTAAAAACAAAAAACTTTTGCTAAAGAAAAATTTAAAGCCCTGAGAAGTTATATGCCAGAAAAAAGAAAAGACCAGCCCGCCAATCCCCAGGCCAACCAGCCAGCTTAAACTAACTTCTCTTCCTTTTCTTCCTTCCCCGCAAGCTATAAAACAGGTCAGAGAAAAAGACCAGAGAACTGAGGAAATAAGAGGAAAAACCTCCAGATGAACAAATCTTACTAAGGGAGCAAATGAACTTGGCCGCTCTAAACTGGAAAGAACAGCTACAGCCGAAATCAAGCCCAGAAAATAAGACAGAATAAGAAGGGAAAAGGAAGAGAAAAAAGGAGTATTTTCGTCTTCAAGACTTTTGTTTGGAAAAATGCTTAACTTTTTAAAAATCGGGATGAAAAAAAGGGTAAAAATGGGAACTAAAAGAAGAAAAAATAAAAGGTCGCTTTGAGGAGGAATATAAACTGACTGGCGAAAATAAAACAAGGGAAAGGCTAAACCACCAGCCAGTCCGCTCAAAAAGGAAACTAAACTAAAAGCAAAACTTTTCCTTTCCCTCCCAAAAAAAGATAAAGAAAAAACCCCGATAAAAAGGTTAAGATAAAGAAAGGTTAAGAAAAAAAAGAAAGAAAAACCCCAATTTTTTCCACCAACTGCCGAAAGCAGAAGAAAAAAAATTATTAAAAAAGGCCAGGAAAGAGAAACCAGCCACCTTTTCATTTAATCAAACCTCATAGTAAAAGGGCCAGACCTCGCTTTAAGGTTTCACCCTCTTGGCGAGGTCTGACCCTCTGTTCACCCAGAAACCTCAGGACAGCTTTTCCTTACTTAGCTGCCTCAGTCTCTTCTAAGCGACGACGATACAAAGCGTAAAGCCCGGTTGCCACCAGAACGGGAACTGTTAACTTGCTGGCGACACCGGTAATTTCCTCGGTGAGACTAAGCAAGTGGTCTTCCACAAACGGGTCAGCCGTCGGAGGAGAGATCTGGGAGTTTCCTGCCCAGTACCAGTTGCCATCACCTTGAATGTACTGGTAGTAAGTGCCGCCAATTGTTTTGTTGGTAAGACTAATGTCATCCTTGTAACCCATTCGTAAAGCGCCACCGGGGCAAGCCAGAACGCAAGCGGTCACTTCAGGATTAGCTTCGTTAGAATAGCTCCCGAAAGTCTTTATCTCAACAACCTTGGGATTGGTGACGCCGTTAACCGCTAAAGGTATCCGCCGCCCGTAGCACATATCGCACTTGAAGGCTTTTTTACTTCCGTTTATGCCAAAGCCAATCTTGGGATAACCACCCCGTCCGCAGTGCGAGTGGCAGGGATAATCATAGCCATTGTAGCAGGAATTAGGAGTGCAAGCCGAGTAATCTACTGTAACCTCTCCCGTTGACTGCTTCTTGATAGCACCAAAAGGACAGGCCTTAGCACACGGGGGGTCAGCCTGACAGTGCCAGCAATTGTACTTAACCATTGGGTAAAAATCGCCACCTAACTGAGGCTTGACTACGGTCACCTCATCAGAAGAAAGGCGATTGATTCCCTGGTTGGTGTTACTTTTAAGCATCGCTCCCAAAGAGCTGTTGACAAAGTTTCGCTGACAGGCGACCACGCAACCGCGACACTTGATACAACGGTCATAAAAGTTAACCACTACGAATTCAGACATCTCTCTTCACCTCCTCCTTACGGCGTTATAGTTTTGCTGATCTGGCAAAGACAGGACTTCGTTTCTGGCATATTGGTGTTGGCATCCTGAGCCTCAATAGTTAAAAGATTGGCTGAAGGACCGGTAACCGCTCCTTTAGAGCCCCAATGGAAAGGCACAGCTACTACACCTTTCGGCACTCGATAAACTGTTTTAAAGGTTCGGTCCTTGGTACTGTAAATTCTTGCCCGGAAAGGTCCAACCCAGCCATAGTTATGGAGATAGTCATCACTTACACCGTTATTGTAGGCCCAGACGGAACGAGCAGTACGGATATAAACTTCATCTCCGTCGTTAATTCCGTAAGTAGCGGCGTCAACAGGGTTTATCTCCAGTATGGGTTCAGGAACCAACTCATTAAGGAAGCCAATATTACGGGTCATCTGCCCGCCCTGATAGTGCTCAACATAACGAATAGTGGTTAAAACCAGTGGGTAGCTAGCTGAGCTGCCTGTGGAGATAACCGAAGGAAGGCCTACAATCCCATAAGTAGCCTGGAGATCAGGACGCGGGGACTCATGAGATTCCCAGTGCTTAGGGGTTCTTCCGTCTGATTCGGCCAGAGTGGTGTAAGCCCGATAGGTAAGAGAGTAACCAACAGGCTTAAGCGGCGAAGCAGTAACAGGATCGCTACCTAAGTGAACGAAAAGGCGTCCAACTTTATCCGGAGCAACAATCAAGTCAGCCACATCTCCTGGAGCACCGCTAATATATCCAGCCTGGTTAGCCAGTCCGTTGCAATTATAAAAGACTCTCCGGTTAAGCAACCAGGCAAAACCCCACTTCGGATAAATAACGGGACCATTGGTTGCTCCAGTTGGAGTGATATCTCTTCGCTGAGTAACATTGTAAGTTGAGTTGACCACCCCAGGAACACCCAGCAACTGAGAAAGAGAAACCGCCGCTGAGGTTGAACCCCAGCAACCGTCATAAAGCCAGAGAGTACCGCCGCTAGCTTTGGGTTTGCCCATCTGCCGCAAAATGGACTCAACATAGCCTGGGGCACCAGAGTGAGCAAAATCCTTCCGATATTCATTGTTGTCCCAACCGGTGTAAGGATTAGCCGGCAAATTATACTGACTGGCAAAGAGAGCATTCCAGACATCAGCCGTTGTGGAAGGAGACATGCCATCAGGATACTGACTGGTGTTCACATTAAGGGCATCGCGCTTAACCAGCTCGTAAGCCAGCAAAGTCAGCATTTCCAGGTCAGTCTTGGAACTGCCTTTAGGCGGGGCTACCTGCCACTTCCACTGAACAACCCGAGCTGAGTTACTATAAGTTCCACACTTCTCGGCAAAGCTCGCCGCCGGCAAGAAGTAAGCCGTGGTGTAATCGCCAATCTCAGCTTCTGCTGTTTCCGAAAGGAACATATCGGAGACCACCAGCATATCCAGACCCTTTATGCCGTTTATAACAATTGGACTGCCACCTTCAGACTGAACCGGATTTTGCCCCAAGCAAACCAGAGCTTTAATCTTGGGTCTAGCCGTGGAGTAACCCGGATTGGCGCTGTTTGCCTGAATAAATATAGTGCGATGGTCATAACCTTGATTTTTAGTCCCCCCAACCTGAGACGAACCAGTACCGGGCCACCACCTAAAAGCACCATTAGCTCCGGAAATGGCGGCATCAGTTATCTGGCTGGTAGGGTCTCCCACAAAGAAAGCATAAGTCATATTCTTGAAGCCTAACTGCTGAAGCCCAGTTTTTGCCGAGTTGCCAAAGAGAGAAAGGACATAAGCGTCATAATTGGTGCTTCCTGGCGGTGCCGAGTAGTTGGGTATCAAGGCTTTGAGGAGACCCATGTCGGTTGAACCTTGAACATTGCCGATACCTCTCAAAGCATTAACTCCACCACCAGCCCGACCCATATTACCGCAAAGAAGTTGAAGCATAGCGTAGGCCCTGACATTCTGGGAACCATGAGTGTGCTGGGTGGTGCCCATAGCATAAAGAATGGTAGCAACCCGATAGCCAGTATTTCCAAATGGTGCACCGTTCTTTGCCCAAGCGTTTTCCACCACATCCTCGCAAAGTTGTTCAAAGTCAGCAGTTGAGAAGTTTGGAGTTTCTCCAGCCTTCACCCGGCCGCAGATGTCCACTACCGTTGCGGGAGTGTAAGCGGCTACCCGACTCTTCAGATACTGAAAAACAGAGTCAGAATGGCTAATGTCACCAGAGTAGATAGGAAGCTTGGTAGCCGTGGCGTAAGCGAACTCGGAAGGATTATTAGTAAAGAAAGTGTAGTTAGCATCGGCTGAACAAGGTGTATTGTAGTCTATTCCATAGCGCAGGTAATCGGTTCGGCTGGAGTTTAAAAGCATTCCGGCATCAGTAAAGGAAGGCCATTTCATCCCTGAAACGCTGGGCCAGGTGCCGGCGCTGCCGTCGTTCCGGTCAAACTTGAAGAGACCTCCAGCAATGTAAGGGTCATAGGTGCGAGTAATATAGTTGTCCTTAGAAGCGCTCAAAGAACCGCTTTCATACTCCTCCAAGACATAACGGATAATTCCGTTTATGAAAGCAATATCAGTTCCGGGTCTGATGCGGATATGCTTGCCAGTTTTACCTGCTTTAGCCAGACGTTGTTCAAGGTTGTCAGCCATCCGAGTTCTTCTCGGGTCAATTACATAAGCATTGGCGCCATTATCCAGAGCCCTTTGAACCCAAACAGAAGAGCCAGGATGATTTTCGTAAGGATTAGAAAAGACCAGAAGCAAGGTGGCGTGCATTATGTCTGTCCACTGGTTAGTCATCGCCCCCCGACCAAATGTGCGGCCAAGACCGGCCACTGTGGTCGAGTGTCATATGCGTGCCTGATGCTCAATATTGTTAGTGCCAAAAAGGGCAATGAGTTTTCGATAGAAATAGCATTCCTCATTGGTCATATGGGAAGAGCCCAAAAAGGCAACTTGGTCCGCCCCAGCATAATCGGGTATTCCTGGAGAAGTGTTCTTTATAGTTGTTAGGGTGTCAGCAATTCCCGACATTGCGTCAGACCAGCTTATAGACTGCCAAGGGCCAGCGCTGCCATAACGCACTTTAGGACCGGTTGTTACCCGCTGAGGCGAGTTAACTAAAGCAACATTTGATGCGCCTTTGGAGCATTGAGCGCCGTCGTTGTAAGGATGAATGGGGTCGCCATAGATGTCCAGTACTCCACCGCTGCCATCAGGAACGCCAATCATTCCACAACCCAAAGAACAATAAGGGCAAATAGTGGGAATGCCACTGGAAACAGCCGCTCCGGCCGGAGGGGGATTATAAAACCACTCAGCCGCTAAAGAACCGGCTGCCCCGGCCGCCGCCGTAGCCTTAAGGAACTGTCTTCTGGTCATTTTCAGCTTGTTTTCAAAACCTTTTTCTTTAGGCAAACTTTTCAACCTCCTTTCTTTTCGGGGCTGGAGTCGGAAACCCCAGCCCCGGAATTAAAATTATTTGTTATGACACCTCTCACAAACACCGCGGTTGTCAGCTCGCAAAAGCTGGCTACCATGGGTGTCAGTCATTGGGCCATCAGCATCAGCATTAGCTGGAGGCACACCCTGATTAGCCTGGCCCACGGGGTCAGGAACTAACCAGCTGCCCCAGCCGCCAGAGAAAGCCTGAGGAGAAAGACCAGCGTTAGCATAGCGCTCCATCCGAACGCTGGTACCGTGAGCCCGATGGCAGGTCAAACACTCAATCCAGTCGGTAAGTTCGTAAGCTTGATTGACTCCTCTTTCACTTTTAGCATGGTCTAAAGGAAGGTCAACAAAATCTGTTCCACCGGGATAATTAGCCGCAAAAGCAAAGGGATCATAAGTTAAAGCCACGGGGCCATTAAAGGCAGAAAGAGGGACATTCACCGGGTGACGATGTCGGGCAACTGAACCAAGCCCATCACCAGCATCGTAAGCCTGATAAACAATTTCTCCTGAGGTATGGGTAACCGCTGGAGTGTTTTGCTCGCCTCGAACAACCGTTAAGGTGTAAGGTCCGCTTCCCGAAACAGCAGTGTAGCGCATAACTTCAGTGCCAATCTGAATATAGCCTGGAGCCGGAGCAAAATCACTGAAGTCATCAACAATCACCGAAGTATCGCTCACGCTCAGATTGT
The DNA here is from genome assembly GCA_036796755.1 of Candidatus Geothermocultoraceae bacterium. Taxonomy (GTDB): domain Bacteria; phylum Actinomycetota; class Aquicultoria; order SKW223; family CALKMS01; genus CALKMS01. Next base: position 13,044 of record DAIRCJ010000030.1, read on the forward strand.
TCTGGAGAATAGCTACCACTGTATCGCCACGACTGGCGTCCCAGTCATTATCATTGCTGTTGGGAGTAGTAACCGCTCCATCACCTGCCGCAGCCGATGCCGACGCCTTGGCGTTAGGAGTAACACTTACCTTAGCCATATAGTTTTCATGGCAAGCTGTACACCAACCACTCATTCCATGGCGGCTATCAGCACCACCTGGATTAGCATTTGTTCCCTTAGCATAACGAGCCCAAGTATAACTTGGCCGGTAGCTTGTATACTGGCGATGCTTGCGAAAACCATCGGTTGGAGCCGGAGTCCCTAAAGCCGGATCAGTATCATTAGCATAAGGATAGCCGACTTCCGCAGAGATTACCCAAGGATAAGGGTCAGGATCTGGGTCTCCAGGCACATTGTTGAGGAAACCGCCAACATCGTGACCGTTGACATAGTCTTTCAGAATACGGTAGTTAGAGCTCCCATGGGGGTCATGGCAGCTTATGCAGTCCATATTGACTGAATAAGCCTGCTTTTCCCCTGAACCCCAGACTGTCCAGGCAGCTCCGTTGTACTCGTGATAAGAAGTGACCGCTTCGTTGTTACCAGTCTTGTAATACCAGTAACTGCTAAAACCGCCACCATTCAGAGGAGCGTTAACAGTTGAGCTGGGATCCAGGGCACCACCTGGAGAAAGAGTGGTGTCCAGAATTCCTGTTTCCACATCGGTAGCCGCTCCCGGAGCACCAGCTGAATGACAAACATAGCAGAAAATGTAAACCTGGTCAGTTGGCGGTCCAACTAACAGAGAGTTATGCTCCACGCTGGCGTTATCCAACCACGTTACCATAGAAGTAGCTGTGTGAGCTCGATGACAGCCAGCACAAGCATCGGTATCGGCTACATAGCCACCATGAATGGCAAAGTTAGCATAAGCTGCCGAAGCGGCTAACAAAAAGAGGGCAGCCAAGAGCAGGACTAATGTTACCCGTTTCATTAAGCCTTCACCTCCTCTCTCCTGACCTCAGCTCTTCTTTTTTTGTGAGTTTTCTTTTGTTTCTTGGTAATCACATGAACAGTGCAGGCAATACAGGGATCAAAGGAATGAACTACCCTTAAAACTTCCACTGGAACCAGCCTATTCTGCCCATCATAAGCCACTCCCGCATAGCCGGAAATTGTCAGGCTGTTGCTTAAAATGGCTTGTTCAATAGGACCTTTCTGAGAAAGAGCGTCAGCCGGAGAGTCGTTCCAGGTGGAAGGAACCACACACTGGTAATTCTGAATGTTTCCAGCAGCGTCAGTCACCAGATAATGAGCCAGAGCCCCTCGAGGCGCTTCGTGAGAACCAAAGCCTGAAGTAGAAGTGCCAAAAGAAGGAGTGGTGTAAGCCGCTTGTGCGGAAACTGAGGAAAGCTGACTTACCCAGATTTGAGCCGCGTTAGCCACTTTTAAAGCTTCTTGAGCTCGAGCCCGATGGCGGTCCATTACTGAAAAGCCCGGAGTTACCTGAGTTTTGTTCTGACCATAAAGAACCAGATAGATATGGGTAGCGGCAATAGAAACTGAAGCTAAATCATTAGAAGCTGAAGTCAGAGTGTAAGCTTTTAAGTAAGCATGGGGAGTATGATTGTAAGGAGAGCCGCTGTTATAGTACTGAGAAACCCACATCCTCGCTAACGGACCAACCTCCATCACCGTCGGGCTGCCATTAATCATCAAGCGAGGAGCTTTAGCCCAAGTATACTTGGGACTACCCGAGTAGCTGGTATAAGAGGGGTCGGTATAGCCGTCAAAAGGATGGCGCGGATGCGCTGCTCCCGGAACATCAGCATACCAGGAGGAGTTAATGTACTCCATTACTCCCGCTGTGGAAGCGTTTCCGCTGATCCCCGGGTCAACCTTCCCGTCATCCTGATAGTAAATCGTATTGGTACTGCTTAGATAGTAACCGCGAGCCAGTAGCCGCTTATTTAAGGAATTGGGAAGACCCCAGCCAGTAGTGGAAGGAGTAGCGCAGGGATTGTTGAAAGCCCCCCAAGCTAAAAGATTGCCACAACCGGAACCATAGCCACTTCCATAGTTATTAGTGTTGTCATACTCGTGGTAAATAGCGGCCACGATCTCGGTTAAAGGAATGTAACGGCCTGAGGTGAACTGAATATACTCGTTCAGAGCATTGGTATAGGCCGTGAGGTCAGAACTGGTGGGGTTATAGGTAACACCACCAGCTACCAGTCCACGGAACATTGGCAAGCCGCCGCAAAGACGTCCTCCCGCCTCCAGAATTCTTCTTCTTACCTGAAGAGCGTCAACATAGTCCTTAATCACCCGCGACCAGACACTCCACTGCTGATTGACCTCTTCCACCGGGCTGGTTGCCGCCGCCGAACTATAAGAACTGGAGCCATCAATAGTTAGCCCCTTCTCATAGGCCGCGCTGGCAAAGTCATAGCCAGGTATAACAATATTGGTGGTATTATCGCCAGAGGTAGGTTGAATCAGCTGCCCTAATACCAGACCAGCCGAAGTGTAAGTGCTGGTTGGAAAACCAGGCCGGAGAACCGGATGGTAGTAGCGGTGAGCCGCACTAGATTGATAAGTGTCCGGATAAGTGTAGGCAACCAGAGGCTCGGCGCTGGTAGGGGCATCAAAATAAGGAGTCCAGGGAGCCATTGGCGGACCCATCACATAGTCTAAAGCTGCCAGAGCATAGAAATGGATCATATGGCTCATCATAAACTCTGAACCCAGAATAAGGTTGCGCATCAAAAGAGCCTTCTGGGTAATAGGAGTGCCTTCGCCCGGACCAGCCGAAGCAAAGGTTGAGCCATCGGAAGCAAAACCGGCTGCTTTTTCCACCGCAAAACTTGCGGTCATCCCGTGGGGGATGGGTCA
>DAIRCJ010000031.1:0-15482 GCA_036796755.1 Candidatus Geothermocultoraceae bacterium
ATTATGTTTTTTTCAACCGAGTTCAAAAGAGAAACGCAGGAATAAAGGGTGGTCGTTTTACCCGAACCGGTGGGGCCAGTAATAAAAATCGCCCCGTAAGGTTTCAAAAGAGAAGACTTTAACCTTTTGAGGCCTACTTCGGAAAAACCCAGCTCTTCCAGCTTCATTAAAGCGCTACTTTTTTCCAGAAGCCTTAAAACAACTTTTTCGCCGTGAATTGTGGGAATGGTCGCCACCCGAAAATCAATGGGTTTCCCATCAATGATGAGGCTGAAACGACCATCCTGAGGAAGGCGCTTCTCAGCAATGTCCATATTGGCCATAATTTTTAAGCGAGCCGTTAATCCCTGTTGAACTTTTTTTGGTGACTTTAAGATATCATGAAGCACACCATCTATTCGGTACCTTATTCTCACTTCGCTTTCCTGAGGGTCAATATGAACATCAGCTGCGCGACTCCGAGCCGCCTCAGTTAAGATGTAGTTGGCTAACTTAACAATTGGAGCTTCTTCGTCCTCTTCTTCAACCTCTTCAACCAGAACTTGAGCTCCGCTATCTTCAGCTTCCCCCAGAGCTGACTCCATCATCTCTTCAACTTCTCTATCCAGCTGGAAGTTTTGAGAAATCGCGTTCAAGACATCAGACTCGGTAGATACGACCAGTTTTATTTCATAGCCAGTGATAATCCGCAGATCGTCAACAGCAAAAACATTAGCCGGGTCGGCCATTGCTACCACTAACTTATTGTCTTCAATGTCAATCGGTATTAACTCGTAGCGACGAGCCATATCCTCAGGAATTAAAGCAACGGCCGCCGGGTTTATCTTATACTCAGAAAGCTTCAAATAAGGAAGATTAGTAGACTTGGCTATGGCTTTGGCAATATCCTCTTCGGTAGTATAACCTAATTCAACCAGAGCTTTGACCAGGCTCCGCCCGTTTTGAGACTCAATCGCCTCCTGGAGCTGCTCTTCCGTTATCAATCCCGATTCTAAAAGTATTTTTCCCAGTCTTTTCTTAAGCCTGACCATTTAATCACCTTTCAAAGCAGCTTCAGCCGCCTCTTTAAGAAGGTTCAAATCAAGCTCACTTCCTTCCCAGACCTGAAAAGAACCTTGCGCCTGATGCAAAAGCATTGATAAACCATTCAGGCTTTTTCGCCCGGTATCCTTTGCCCACTTGATTAAAGGAGTCTCAGGCGGAGAGTAAATCATATCGTAAACCAGACTAGAAGTTGGTAAAGAACTGAGAGTTTCTCTGCTTAAGGGAATACTCTGACCATCCATTCCAACAGAAGTAGCGTTAACCAGAATATCAGCCTCGCTTAGATAAGGCTTTGCCTCATCAGAAAGCTCAAAAGCCCGGGCTTCAACTTGAGGGAAGCGGGAATGAAGTAAACTGATTAGCTTCTCACCTTTTTTTAGAGTTCTATTGAGCAAGATCACTTTTTTTACCCCCTCCATACCTAAACTTAAAATGGCTGAGCGAGCTGCTCCCCCAGCGCCAAGAACCACCACCGTCTTATCCTTAACTTCTTCCCCCGCCTCTTTCAAAGAATTAATAAAACCTCTTCCATCAGTATTATACCCCAACAAAGAGCCGTCTTGAAGATGAATAACATTTACCGCCTCTGCTATTTGAGCAAAAGCGGAAAGCTCATCAAGAAAAGGAAGCACCGATTCTTTATAAGGCATAGTAACGTTTAAACCAACAAAGCCAAGTTCTTTGAAGCATTCCAAAAAAGAAGAAAGTTTATCCGGTGAAGCCAGAGGAAAGGCTAAGTAGCACCAGTTAAGTTTAAGCCTATCAAAAACATAATTAAAAATCGCCGGCGAAAGCGAATGGTCAACCGGGTATCCTAAAATACCGACTACTTTAGTTTTCGAGTTGATTATCATAAGCAACCCTTTTTATATTATCGGTCAGGAGCGGTTGACTTTTAGGCTGATTCCGCGTCAAGATTTTTCTCTCCAGTAACCTTAAGAGGCGGGTGTGGACAAGTTCCCGGCCAGAAAGAGGTTTAACCAGAACCGTTAAAAGCCCGAGTCGGTTACCGCCAAAGACATCAGTAAAAATTTGGTCACCAACAACCGCCGCTCTAAAAGCGTCAACTTTAAGAATTGAGAGAGCTTTTAAAAAAGCTTTCTTTCGCGGCTTCCCGGCCGGAGCCACTAGAGGCAGACCAAGTTCATCAGCTACTTTTCTTACTCTCCCTTCCCAGTTGTTAGAAACAATGCAAAGAGAGAGGCCCTCTTTTTGGGCTTTTCTCAGCCAAGCCTTAACCTCTTCGCTCACCCCTTGCTGATTGCGAGGCACCAGAGTGTTATCTAGATCGATTAAAACCGCCTTTTTCCCAAGCTCTTTAAGCATCCCCGGCTCGATCTCTTTAAGGCTTTCAAAATAAAAGTCGGGAAGAAGAAGCTTCTCGATTTTCTTCAAAGTCATATTGTCTTATTATATCATATTTTCCAAGTCCCAGGCTTTTACCATCTTTTTTTTGCTTCTTCTTTTGCCTTTAAAAACTCAGCTTCCGTCCGGGTAAAAATATGGCGGCCAGTTTTCGGATCGGATAACACATAGTAGAGGTAATCCACTGGCGCCGGCTCGAGAGCAGCCTTTAAAGAGTCAAGCCCGGGATTACATATTGGACCAGGAGGCAATCCAGGATAAAGATAAGTGTTGTAAGGCGAATTCACCATTGTGTCCCGCTGGAAAAGGCGCTTTTTATGATAACCCAGAGCGTAAAGAACGGTAGCATCAATTTGCAAGCGCATTCCCCTGCTTAACCGATTATAAATCACAGCTGAAATTAAGCGGCGTTCACCTGGTAGTTTGGCTTCCTTTTCAATCATTGACGCAATTGTAACCAGTTTATGAAGGGTTAAACCCCGATTTGAAAGTCTGTTTAAATCCAACTTTTTTAACTCCTTAGCAAACTGGTCAAGCATCAACTTGACAACTTCTTTAGCCTCCGAACCCTCCCATACAAGATAGGTTTTGGGAAAAAGATAGCCTTCGAGACTTGGTGTAAAGTTGGTATCCAGAAAAGAGTGCGAAAAGTTCCTGGCACCCGTCAAGCCAAGGCTCAAAAAGTCTCTTCTGGAAATCTTTGCTTCCTTAGCCATCCTCTCAGCTATCTGGGAAACAGTAAAGCCTTCGGGAATTACTACCTTATAAAGACCTTTTTCTGGCCTTGAAGTTAAAACTTTTAAAGCTTGTCGATAATCCATACTGGTCTTGAGCTGGTAACGGCCGGCTTGAATCCTGCGGTCAACCCGATAATTCTTAGCTAAATAGCGAAAATACCAACCGTTTTTAACCACTCCCTTTTCGACCAGTAAATCAGTTAAATCAAGAAAAGATTCACCGGGTTCAATCACTATCCTAACCGGATGACTTTTTTCCCAAGGAAGAGGGAAAACCAAAGCATAGCCAATGAAAAAAAACAGAATGATGAGAAGAAGAAAAAAAATAAAGGCTTTTTTCATCTGTCTAAATCATTCCTTATTTCGCAGATAATCAAAATAACTCTGAAGAATAAAAGCAGCTGAAAGGGCATCAAGGTGGCTTTTCTGCCGGCTAATTCTTTTTTTCCCCTGGCTTTTAAGAGATTTTAGCGCCAGTTGAGTAGTCAAGCGCTCGTCCCAGAGAACCAGAGGAATATCCTTTAAAGACTTTTTGAGGTCTTGATAAAAAGCCAAGACTTTTCTGGTTTGCTCTGTTGGTTTTCCGGAAAGACCCAGAGGGTAACCAATGATAACTTCTTCGACTTTTCTCTCCTTCATTATTTTTTTAAGTTCCTCAATTTCTTTATCTCCTCGCACAATAAATTTCAGTTCACTTACCAGACCCGAGGCAGGGTCACCCAAAGCTAAACCAATTCTTTTTTCTCCAACATCCAGAGCTAATCGCTTCATCGGCCCGAAGAAATTAAAAAACTCCGGATTAGCTCTTTCCCTTGAGCTAAAACCCTTTCTAAGTTCTCAACTCCCGAGCCTCCGCCCTGAGCCAGGTCCTTTCGGCCTCCACCCTTACCTTTAAGTTCAAAAGACAATCTTTTAACAAGTTCGCTAGAGTCAAACCCAAGCTCGACCCCTTCTGGTCGGGAAGCTGCCAGAAGAAGCGCCCTTCCCCTGTTTTCCATACCCAAAAGAACAATCAGAGCCTCTTTTCTAAGTAAGTCAGCTAACTCTCTTAAATCTTCAATCTTTTCAACCTTTACTTTAGCCACTACCAATTTGTGATGGCCAATTTTATCGGCCTTATTTAAAAGTTCCTGGGAAAGCTCAAGCAAACTTATTTTCCGCTGCTTATCAATTTCCTTCACCAACCTCTTGTTCTTTTCTATAAGTTCCAGAATTGACTCCTCTAAATGTGATTCCTCCGTTTGAAGAAGCAGAGTCAATCGGGAAATTAATCTTCTCTTTTTTTTAAAATCCTCGTAAGAAAGAAAACCGGCCGCAGCCTCTATACGGCGGAGATTAGCTCCGATGCTTGTTTCCTGCCTAATTTGAAAAAGTCCGATTTCGCCAGTGCGAAAAACATGGGTGCCCCCGCAAAGCTCTTTGCTAAAGTTGCCGATTTCCAGAACCCTAACAAACTCCCCGTATTTCTCGCCAAACAAGGCAATAGCCCCAATCTCCCGAGCATGTTCAAGAGTAGTCAGATAAGGCTTAACCGGATGGTTCTCTAGTATTTTTTTGTTTACCAGAAACTCAATTTTTTCCTTTTCTTCCGGCTTAAGAGGCTGGAAATAAGTAAAGTCAAAACGAAGACCTTCAGGTCCCACATAAGAACCAGCCTGCCGCACTTCTTCACCTAAAACTCTTCTTAGGGCCCAGTGGAGAAGGTGGGTAGAAGTGTGGTGGCGAGCAGTGCTCAAGCGTCGCTCCCGGTCAATTTTGGCCTCGACTTTTACTCCGGAAATCAAAGTTCCCGCTTTAACTTTCCCTCGATGGACGATGATCTTTTCCAGAACTTCCTGGGTATCGTAAACCTCAAAACTTCCTCCCTCAAAAAATATTAATCCCCTGTCGCCTACCTGTCCTCCTTTTTCGGGATAAAAAGGTGTTCGCTCCAGAATTACTTCCCCTTCTTCCCCTTCCTTAAGCTCGCTTACTCTCTCACCCTTTTTAACCAGAGCAACCACGGTGCTTTCAGCTGAAAAATCTTTATAACCCAGAAACTCAGTTTCCTGAATTGATTCTTTAATCCTCTGGTAGGTTTCCTTATCAAAATAAAACCCTCGGGCGCTCCAGAAAGCTCGAGATTTTTCCTTCTGCTTTTCCATAAACTGCCTGAAGCCCTCTTCGTCAATCTGAAAGCCTTTCTCAGCAGCTATCTCTCGGGTAAGCTCCACTGGAAAACCGTAAGTGTCGTAGAGGCGAAAAACAACTTCCCCAGGCAGCAAGGATTTCCCGGAAAGAGAAGCAAGAGTTTCCTCTAAAATTTCAACTCCTCTTTCCATCGTCTCATAAAACCTTTTTTCTTCCGCCTCCAGAACGCTGCGAATAAAATCTTTCTCCTGTCTAATTTCCGGGTAAACTGAGCCCAGATTTTCAACAGTTGCTTCAGCCACTAAAGAAAGAGCCGGTATTTGAGCTCCAATCAGGTAGGAATGGCGAACAGCCCGCCTCAGCAAGCGGCGAACCACATAACCCCGGCCTTCATTGGAAGGTAAGACGCCTTCGCTCAATAAAAAAGTCAAAGCTCGAGCGTGATCAGCAATTATCCTCTGAGACTTCTCTGTTAGGCTGGAGGTTTGAGAGGTAAGAGACTCAACTGCTTTCATCACAGGTTCAAACAGGTCAGTCTCAAAAACTGACTCCTTTTCCTGGAGCAAGAGAGCCGCTCTTTCAAGACCCATTCCGGTATCAATGTTTTTTTTCGGCAAAGGAACACACCGGCCGCTTTCATCCCGCTCCAGGGCCATAAAGACTAAATTCCAGAGCTCAAAGTAACGATCACAGTCGCATCCAACAGCACAGTCCGGACGACCGCAACCGTATTTTTCTCCGCGGTCATAAATGATCTCCGAACAAGGACCACAAGGACCGGTTGGGCCGGCTGCCCAAAAGTTGTCTTCTTCACCGAGACGAACAATTCTTTCCGGTGGAAGCCCGATTTTTTCTTGCCAGACAAAAGCAGCCTCGTCATCGTCTTGAAAAACTGTTACCCAAAGGTTTTCCGTTTTAATCCCAAACACCTCTGTAACCAGCTCCCAAGCCCACTCAATCGCCTCTTCTTTAAAATAATCACCAAAGGAAAAGTTACCTAACATTTCAAAAAAAGTCAGATGCCGAATGGTTTCTCCCACCCTGTCAATATCAGTGGTTCTTACGCATTTCTGGCAGGTAGTTATGCGAGAGTAAGGAGCTTTAGCTTTGCCCAGAAAATAGGGCTTAAACTGAACCATACCGGCCGAGGTAAAAAGCAAAGTGGGGTCTTCGGGAATTAAGGAAGAGCTTTTTAAGACCTGATGACCTTTAGCTTGAAAAAACTTAAGAAATTTTTCTCTTATTTCTCGGCTTTCCACTTTTTCTCACCCTGGTCTCGGCTTTAATTTGGCCCCTTTCCTCTAAAAAATAATAGACCACTGCTTTCAAAGCCGCCGCTAAGGGGATAGAAAGCAGCATTCCCATTGCCCCCCAGAAAAGTCCGCCCGACAGAAGAGAAAAGACGATCAAGACCGGATGGAGCCTCACCTGGTAGCTCATAATATTTGGCGAGATAAACAAACTATCCAGTTGCTGAACAACAAGCATGGCCACCACCGCCCACAAAGCTAACCAGGGGGATTTAAAAAGAGCCACCAAACCAGCTAAAATGGCTCCAGCCAGGGGACCAAAATAAGGGATTACATTTAAAACTCCACTGACCAAACCAATAAGCAAAGCATAATCAACCCCTAAAATCAAAAGGGCCAGGGTAGTGAGAACACCAACCGAAAGAGATACCAGGGCCTGACCAATAATAAACCCTCTAACCACAGCGGAAACCCGGGAAAGCAAAGCTTTTCCCTCCGGACGCCAGTTTAGAGGAAGAAGCTCATAAAGAGTTTCTTTAATCGCCTCGTAGTCCTTTAAGAGAAAAAAACCAAGGACAAAAGAGAGAATAAAGTAAAAAATATTGGTAAAAAAGGAAGAAACCACATTTACCCCTAAAGAAGGCAGGCTCGAAGCAAAGCGAACTAAAAAATCGCGGAAACTATCAACCGCCTGACTGAGAGCTTTATCAAACCAGGAAGGAAACTCAAGCTTAGAGTATCTTGCCTGAAAATAACTTATCTCCCGGGAAACCCGATTGAAATAAGCGGGAAAGTTGCGACCTAACTCATAGAGCTGACTGGCAATCAAAGGAACAAAATAAACAAAAAGCAGAGAAAGCAGAACAAAAAAGGACAGGTAAACAAGGATGATGCTCAAAATCCTGGGCAAACCTCGCTTCTCCAGAAAAATAACCCCGGGGCGAAAAAGATAAACCAAGGCCACTGCTATAACAAAAGGGGTAAGGATGGGCTTAAGTAAGTTAAAAAAATAGACAATAGAGAGAAAAAGCAAGAGGAGACCAATCAGACTCCAGATTAGATAAGCCATTTTCTGATATTTAATTTTTTCTCTATCTTCCATCAGAACCTCAAATTATAAGTGAAGAAAGGTTATCATAAATAAAAATAGAGTTAAATAGGGAAAAGCGGCTTTAAGTTTTCTGGTAGTTCGTTTTCGAAAACTCAACTTTTTGCTTGAGCTCGGCTTCTCTTTTTCTGGCTTCCTCCAGCCCCACCTGAACGGCCAGTAAAAGCTTCTCGCCAAGGTCATCAAGGCTGCGACGGGTAAAAACTAAACCTTTCTCGGCCAGCTTGAGGCAGGACTGGTAAACTTTGCTCCTCAGACGGGGATCAAGAGCAAACCAGACAGATAAGCCAACCGCTAAACCGAAAAAAATTCGGCTCTTTTTCATTTTCAACCCCGTTTAAGAAGGAAGTTAAGCGCTTTCTTTGCCCCGGAAGAAAGAGAGGCTAACTTTATTAAAGGAGAAGATACTATCTCTTTGACAACTTCAGTAGTAACATTTACTTTTCGAGTAATCTCCTCCGCCGATTTCATTATTTCATCGGCTCTTTTTAGTTCGCTATCAATGTCATTTAAAGTGACTTCTAACTTTTTTAAAAGCGAGGGCAAGGTGCTGCCCACTTCTTTCAAAATCGTATTGAGCGAAGAAAGGGTGCGAGCTAAATTAATCAGCACATAAACAAAGAAAATGCCCAGGATAACAGCTACAACAACCAGGACTGTATCCAGAATCAAGGGTAAATTCATATCAAAATAATAACATAAAACAAGGAAACAAGTTAAACATTTGAGCCTCCCTAAAATCCTGAACTCTGGATTCTACAACCCACTCTATCCTCCCTTCCTTGCCTTTCCTCTTAGCATATAAAGGGTGAAGGAGGGATTTGAACTTCTTTAATCAAAACTTCCTGGCTCGCCTTTCTTGAACCTTAAAAGCTTACGGCAAGCTGAATTCAACCCTTAAACTTATCCCCTTTTAAAACTGGCGGGCAAAGGCAAAAACCCGCACTTCCTTCGCCTTCCCCTCTTTTTTTAGGGTTCTAACCGCTTCTTTAACGGTAAACCCAGTGGTTATAACATCGTCAACGAGCAACACCCTTCTACCCGATAAACTTTTGGGGCAACTGTTTTTGAGGCCAAAAACGTCTTTAACATTGTTTTTTCTTTCCTCAAAACCCAGATTCTTTTGCTCCGCTGGCTCTTTTAGAAAAATGAGGACCTCAACCAGAGGCAAGTCAACTTTTTGGGAAATGCTCTCGGCTAACAGTTTCGCCTGATTAAAGCCCCTCTTTTTTAAGCTCTGCCGGGTGGAAGGAATAAAGGTAACAAGGTCAACTTCTTTAAAAAAATCAAAAAAGGCCTCCAGACTAACTTGAGCAAGAAAATGTGCCAGGTTCTTTTTTAAACCCATCTTATAATGAAGAATGAGCTCTTTATTCATTCCCTGATAAGGAGCTAAAGAGCGAATTTGGAAGTTTAGCTTTTGGCGCCGACAAAAAGAGCACCTTTTAACTTCATAGTAAGTTGGTTTACCGCAGTTCTGGCAAAAAGGAGGCTTTAGAAACTCTTCTTTTATCCTTTGCTGACAGTCAGGGCAAACCAGGTAAAGATCGGTAAAACGCTGGCAGAAAAGGCACTGATGAGGAAAGATTAAATCCAGCAAATTTTCTAAAATCAGCACTCCTGGCGCCCCTTAAAAAACTTAAAAAATCAATTTTAGCTAAAAATAGATTGAATTAAGGGAATTGTCAAGAAAGAAAAAAGGGTGGTGAAAAAAATAGCTGAAGCAATAAACTCGGTATCCAGCGAGTAACGCTCGCCAATGATTAAAGAAAGCATCATTGAAGGCATCGAAGCTTCAAGCAAACCAACTTTATAGGCGCTACCTTGAAGGCCAATTAAAAAACCCAGATAACGAGCTAAAAAGGGAGAAAAAATCAGCTTGGTAAGAGCAACCAGCAAAATAAGGAGAAAATAAGAAGAAATTGAAAACTCTAAAGAAAGACCTATGGAAATCATTATCAGGGGAATACTTACCTCGCCAAGTGCTTTCAGGGTAGTCAAAAGAAAAGCCGGTAGTTTTAGACCGGAAAAATTAAAAATCAGGCCAAGTAAGAGAGCAATCATTGGAGGAAAACTAATAAGTTCCTTAAATAAGTTTAGTTTCTCCTTTGTTCCTCCAAAATATTCAGCTACCAAAAGCCCAAAAGTAAAAGTGAAAACAACTGTTCCGAAAACATCATAAAAAATAGCTTGAGAGAGAGCCTTTTCTCCGTAAAGGAGCCTGGTCAGAGGATAGCCAAGATAGCCCGTGTTTCCCAGAACAGCCACCAGAAAAAAACCCCCTTTTAGAGAGGGCTTATCGGTGAAAAAGGAAAAGACAAAAGCCAGAATTCCTGCCCCCCCCATCACCAGCCAGGCAAGTATCGGAACTTTTAAAAGCTCCAGCCTTAAAGAGGTCTTTAAAAAAACATTGAAAATCAGAAGGGGTAGAGTAAGGTTTATTATTAATTTATTGATTGTTCGGCGGTCACGAGGTTCAATTAAGCCAACCTTCTTGCTGAAAAAACCAACCAGAATTAAAAGGAGAAAAGGCAAAAAATTGCTCCAGAAAGTGAAAAACATTAAGCTTCCCCCTTGAGAAAACGAGGAATATTTTCAGAAAAAGGAGGAAAAATAAGACCCCTTTCAGTGATAAAAGCCGTTATTAAAGAGGCGGGGGTGATATCAAAAGCGGGGTTTCTAGCCTGAGCTCCAGCTGGAGCCAGCTTTTTTCCAGCTAACTCTAAAACTTCAGCCTTTTGGCGCTCTTCAATAGGAATCTCTTTTCCCTCTTTCATCTCCAGATCAAAAGTGCTAACCGGAGCAGCAACGTAAAAGGGAATATGATGATAATAAGCCAGAACTGCCAAAGCATAAGTGCCAATTTTATTAGCGGTGTCGCCGTTTAAAACAATCCGGTCCGCTCCTACAATCACTTTATCTATCTCTCCTTGAGACATTAGAAAACCAGCCGCACCGTCCACAATAACTTCGTAATCCAGACCAATTTTTTCCAGTTCCCAGGCCGTGAGACGGCTTCCCTGAAAAAGAGGACGTGTTTCATCAACCAGAACTTTTATTCTTTTCCCCTGTTCAAAGGCTCTTTTTATCACCCCCAAAGCCGTACCGTAACCGGCAGTAGCCAAGGAACCAGTGTTACAGTGAGTCAAAATGGTATCGCCATCTTTAATAAGATCTGCTCCGCTCTCAGCAATTTCTAAATCGCTCTTCAGGTTTTCTTCAAAGAAAATTCTGGCTTCTTCCTCAAGTTTCCCAAGAAGAATTTGCCCTTCTCCCTTTTCCCGACGAACAATTTGCAGCATCCGCTCTACCGCATTTTTTAGATTTACCGCCGTTGGGCGAGCCAAGAGGAGTTCCTGAGCTTTATTTTCAATCTTCTTTTTCAAAACCTCAACTTTCGCCCCACCCGCCTCAACCAGAATCTCTTTAACCAGAAGAACCATACCGAAAGCTGCCGCTACTCCAATTGCCGGTGCTCCTCGAACTCTTAAATTCCTTAACGCTTCCACCAGAGCCGCCAGGGAATTAATCTCTAAATAAACTTCTTCTGAAGGCAAACAAGTCTGGTCAAGCAGTATCAACTTCCCATTGCGCCAATCAAGAGGTTTAAACCCTTCCATCCTTATCTTCCCTTTTTAAAAACTGCCAGAGCTTGAAGATAAGATTTATCTCAGCAATTTTCTCGGCCGTCTCGGCTCGAATCAAAGCGTTAAGTTCATCGGCTGCTACTACCACCGCCCCGTGTTTCTCCAGTAAAGCAAGGTTTGATTTTCCCATCCTCTGGACAACCGCTTCTCCTAACTCCCAGGAATGAGGAGCCTTATAAGGAACCCTGACCACTCCTCCTAATATCTTTTCAAACTCCGGGTTAAGATAGTCAAAAGAAAAATCGATTAACCCCAGAGTTGTAAGATAAACGGAGTGAGTGTGGACAATCCATTTCACATCTTCCCGGTAACGATAAATTTTTAAGTGGAGAGGGAGTTCCGAAGATGGTTTGCCCGGGCTCAAAACCTTTCCTTCCAGGTCTACCCGAACCAGGTCTTCGCTCTTCAAGTCCCCAAGAAAACAGCCGGTAGGAGAGATTAAAACTTCTTCGTTATTTAGACGACAGCTGACATTTCCCATATTAGACCAGGTCAGACCACGCAAGCTAATTTCTTTAGCTAATCTGGTTAACTTCTCCCTGGCCTCCCTTTCAGGCTCCAATTAACCTCCCCTTCTTCTCCCTTTTCTGGCGGTACAGGTCATTATCGGCTCTCCGGAATAAAGAGCGCCAATCATCGTCAATCTTCAGGGTAGCCAGGCCTAAACTCAAGCCGATATAAGGAAGTTTTTCTTTTTCAAATAAATCTCTCAGACGACGAATTACCTTTTCGGCCTGGCTTTTATCCACATCTACCAGGAGAATTAGAAACTCGTCTCCCCCATAGCGAGCAGCTAAATCAACTTCTTTCCGAATAACTTTCAAAATCAAATTTCCAATCTTTTTTAAGACTTTGTCCCCTTCCAAATGTCCGAAAAAATCGTTGTATTTTTTAAAGTCATCAACATCAATTACGATTAAGGAAAGAGGATAACCCTGGCGTTTCGCCCGTGCAACTTCTGATTTAAAACGCTTAAAAAAATAGCGAGCGTTAAAGAGCTTCTTGGTCAAGCCATCGCGAATTGAAGCTTCTTCCAGCTCCAGAATCAGTTTCCTGGCTTCAGTAACATCGCGCGAGGTGGCTACAATTCCCAGATACTTGCCCTGGTGATAAACAGCACGGTACTTAAGCTCAAAAACCCGATTATCCAGATGAATTTCCCGGGTTATCACCAGGTCCGGTTGAGCTTTTAATTTCTTCACCACCTCTAAAACCTTTGCTCTTTTTTCTGGTGGATGGCAATCAAGAAAGTTTTTACCCAGAACCGAAGAAACATCCTTTCCTCTGAGCTCAGCTGAGTTTTTGTTAGAATAAGCGATCCTGTTTCGCTCGTCTATAAAAAGAACTCCTTCTGGGATATCCAGAAGTAAAATAGACTCAATGGGTGGCCTCTTCAAATTTTACCTCTAAGTTCCTTCTTCCCAGGAAGAAAGATATTTCTCTTGTTCAGGAGTTAGAGTGTCAATGGAGATGCCCATTGATTTTAGTTTGAGAAAGGCTATTTCCCGGTCGATTTTCTCTGGCACAGGGTAAACTTTTCTTTCCAGCTTATCGCCCTCACGAACCAGATACTCAACCGACAGAGCTTGATTAGCAAAGGACATATCCATAACCATAGCTGGATGACCTTCAGCCGCCGCCAGGTTTATCAGTCGCCCCTCTCCCAGGAGAAAGATAACCCGGCCATCTTTGAGTTTATACTCTTCAACATAGTTTCTCACCTTTCGCGAAGAAACTGAAAGTTCTTTTAAGCTTTCTAAATCAATTTCCACATTGAAATGGCCAGTGTTGGCCAAAATAGCGCCGTCTTTCATTACCGCAAAATGCTCGCGGCTAATAACATTGACATCGCCAGTTGCGGTAATAAAAACATCACCTAGGCGAGCAGCTTCAGCTAAAGGCATAACCTGATAGCCATCCATTGTCGCTTCCAGAGCTTTCAAAGCATCAACTTCACAAACTATAACCCTGGCTCCCAACCCCTGAGCTCTTTTGGCCAGTCCCTTGCCACACCAGCCATAACCACAGATAACCACAACCGAACCAGCAAAAAGAAAATTGGTGGCTCGCATTATCCCGTCCAGAGTGCTCTGTCCCGTGCCATAGCGATTGTCAAAAAGATGCTTGGTTAAGGCGTCGTTAACAGCAATAACCGGATAAAGCAAAACCCCACTTTCGGCCATACTTTTAAGCCTGATAACCCCGGTTGTCGTTTCTTCCGTCCCGCCGATCACTTCCTTTGCCCGTTCAGGATGCTTTTTGTGAAGAGTGGAGATTAAATCGGCACCATCGTCCATGGTAATAAAGGGTTTAAAGGAAAGGACCGACTCAATATGGCGGTAATAAACTTCGTTACTTTCGCCTTTAATAGCAAAGACGGGAATCTCAAAGTCGCCCACTAAAGAAGCCGCTACCTCATCCTGAGTTGAAAGGGGATTGGAAGCACAGAGGTAAACCTGGGCTCCCCCAGCTTTTAAAGTTATCATCAGGTTGGCAGTCTCCGTGGTAACATGAAGGCAAGCCCCTACTTTCAAACCAGCCAGGGGTTTTTCTTTTTCAAATCTTTCCTGAATCTGATTAAGCACCGGCATAAATCTCCTGGCCCATTCTATTTTCAGCCGACCTTCAGCCTTGAGGCTTAAATCTTTCACTTCAAACTCCATTTGCTTCCACCTTTCTTAAGAATTTTTTTATAACTTCCTTAACCATTGGCACCTGAGCTTCGGCCACTTTTAGCCTCTCTTCCTGGTTTACGGGCTGGGTAACTTGAGCAGTTGTTATAGCCAGAAAAGCTAACTTCATACCCAGAGCAGCGGCGGTAGCAACCTCAGGATACCCTGAGTAGCAAACTAAATCAGCACCAACTTTATTCAAAAAAAAGGCTTCAGCCCGGGTTTCAACCAGAGGCCCCCTTCGAAAAGCAACCACCCCTTCGCTCCAGGAAGCTTTTCTTTCTTTTAGCACTTCTCTTAAAATCTTTGATAGTTCTAAATTGTAAACAGAACCTGCAAACTTTAAATCAAAACCACTTTCTCTTTCCAGTATTCCTAAAACTGGATTTTCATCTATAAAACTAAGATGGTCTTTTGCCAGAATAAAACGACCCTTTTCTCCTTTTTCCCCAAGAGAAAAACCTTCTGAAAAATAAACTAAACTCTTAACCCCAAGCCGGGAAAGAATCCAGATGGGGTAAGCAACGCTTCGAGCGGTATAACCTTCAAATAGATTAAAGTGGCCTTCCAGCAAGACCACTCTTTTATGGTAAACTTCGGTAAAAAAAAGCCTTTTGCCGTAACCAGAAGAAAGAATAAGAGGAAAATTGGGAATGTCTTCAAGGTTAAGACTCCTGGCCGAGCTTAAAACTCCAGAAGCCTGGCTCAGTCCAAACCCCAAGACAATACCAATATCGGCTTTTGCCAGCCCGTTATTTTTCAGGTAGCTTAAGGTTTCTTCTGTTTCTTCTTTTAGTCTTTCTCCAGGATCCATAAATCATCTTCCCTTTAATAAGTTTGAGCCACAAATCTTTCCAGTCTCTTTCTGAACTCTCCCAGAGCGTCAAAGCCCAGAACTAACTTAACTTCCTTTTCGCCCGGTTTTTCCTCTTTCAGTAAACCAAAACCCAGCCAGCGGTAAACTTCCCGAGCAGTTGAACTTGTTTCTTTATTATAAACAATAATTGTTTGACTGGTTTCAGAATAGTCGCCTATCCGGCCAACCGGAAAACCAGCAAATCTCAAGTGGTCGGCAGTCTTTCGAGCCAACCCCTCAACTTCAGTCCCATTAAAAACTGAAACCAGGGCTTTTTGAGCTATCAATTTATTGACCCGGGGTGGCTCAGAGAAGTATTTTTCGGCGAAGTAAAGAACTTCCGAAACTCCTGCCTCATCAGGAATCACATAACTCACCCCATTAATTCGACGAGGCACACCCGGCAAAGAAACGGTCACTAAATCTTTTTTCTTAATAGAGGAAAAAAGTCGGGCATAGGTAAGCATTTCAAAAGCGCTCATATCGGTTCTTAAGTTTTCCGCTACAATGTCCACTAGGCGAGGCAGACGCCAAAGCGAAGACCAGCTGGAAGATTTTTCAATGAGGGCCTGAAAAAATTTTTGCTGTCTTTCTATCCGACCAAAATCTCCCTTGGGGTCTTTCCGGAACCTCACATAGCCCAGAGCTTCCTCACCTTTTAAGTGATTTAAAC
>DAIRCJ010000032.1:0-12097 GCA_036796755.1 Candidatus Geothermocultoraceae bacterium
TTCATAAATGGTTTTTAAAACTTCCGTAGTTTCCTGGTTTTTTTGGATTAAGCTAAAGAGGATTTTGGCGGCAGTCCCGGGAAGAATTTCCGTGTGTTCTGGCTTTAGCTGCCCAATCTTTTGATTTAATGCTGGTTGTCCGGTGACATTGATAATAAGGTCAAGCTGGTTTGAAAGAAAATCTTTCCAGTTTGAAGAGGTTGGAATACCCAGTTTTTTAGCTAACTTAAGGCCCGGAGCCTCAGGATTTAAATCAGCAACTCCAACAACTTCAACCTCTTTTGTTTGGGAGAAAAGCTCTAATAAGGACTTTCCTCCTTTTCCGGCCCCAATAATTAAAGTTCTTATAGTCTCCACTTCAGCTCACCTTTCAAAAAAGTTCTCTCGCTTATATAAACTTCCCTCACTTTTTATAATCGTTAAATGGAAAAAAAATAATACCCCTTTTGGGAGATTTTTAAATTTTTTTTGTTTTCCGTTACCGACTAAAAGTTGAGAGAGATTTGTTTTTTCGGTAAGCTAAGCAATATTTTAGCACAATTTTTAGCCGAGTTTTATCGGAGGTGGAAAAATATGTACCGGATTACCTTAATTCCTGGCGACGGAACCGGACCGGAGTTAGTTGAGGCTATGAAGAAAGTAGTAGCAGCTACTGGAGTGCCTGTTGATTGGGAAGTGGTTGAAGCCGGAGAAAAAGCGATGAGAGAAGTAGGGACACCCTTGCCTGATGAGGTTATCAAATCCATTAAGAGAAACAGGGTAGCCATTAAAGGTCCAATTACTACCCCTGTGGGCAGTGGCTTTCGTAGTGTCAATGTAGCTTTGCGCAAAGAACTTGACCTTTATGCCTGTTTGAGACCAACCTTTACCATCGAGGGAATAAAGTCTCACTATAAAGGCATTGACCTGGTGATTGTTCGGGAAAACACGGAAGACCTTTATGCCGGAATTGAAAGAATGGTGAATGAAGAAACTGCCGAGTCAATTAAAAGGATAACTCGCAGAGCTACAGAAAGGATTGCTCGCTTTGCCTTTGAATACGCCAGGCGGGAAAGAAGAAAAAAAGTAACCTGTGTTCATAAGGCAAACATTATGAAATTTTCCGATGGCCTCTTTCTCAAAGTCGCTCGGGAGGTAGCCGAAGAATATCCCGACATTGAGTTTGAGGATCGCATTGTAGACAATATGTGTATGCAGCTGGTTATGAAACCCGAGCTTTATGACCTTCTGCTCTGCCCTAACCTTTACGGTGATATACTTTCCGATCTTTGTGCTGGCTTGGTGGGTGGGCTGGGGGTAGCTCCCGGGGCTAACATTGGCGATGAGTATGCCGTATTTGAGCCAACTCACGGCAGCGCCCCAAAGTATGCTGGTCAAGACAAAGTTAACCCGACCGCTATAATCCTTTCTGCTTGGTTGATGTTAAAACATTTAGGTGAGCAAGAAGCAGCTGAGAAAATTTTAAAAGCAGTGAAAGAAGTCATTTCCGAGGGCAAGAAAGTAACCTATGATTTAGGGGGAACAGCTGGCACCCAGGAGATGGCAAAAGCAATTGCTGAGCGTGTCTCAGCCAATCATTAACTCTCGGTTTTAAAAGCTTTTTAACCATTAGCAAGAATGATAAACTAATTATGCTTAAGAAGGTAAGAGCTTAAAAAGGAGGTAAGAGATTGCCAGCAGAAATTTTAATTGCTCCTTCTTTGCTCTCGGCGGACTTTGCCCATCTGGCTGATGAGATAAAGAAGATGGAAGAAGCTGGAGCTAAAATTCTTCATATTGATGTTATGGATGGGCATTTTGTCCCCAACTTAACTATCGGGCCTCCAGTCATTGAGTCAATTCGGAAAGTTACTGATTTGCCCCTTGATGTTCACTTGATGATTGAAAATCCTGAAAGGTATATAGACCAGTTTGTTCAAGCGGGAGCTGATTGGATTTCAGTTCAATACGAGTCAACCCCTCATATCCATCGGGCTTTGCAGATGATCAAAGCTTACGGGCATGTAGAAGTTGGATTAGCCTTAAACCCCTCAACTCCCTTGACTGTTCTTGCTCACTTACTGGAGGATCTAAACTTTGTTTTGCTGATGACTGTCAATCCCGGTTTTGAAGGCCAGACCTACATCCCCCAGATGACTGAAAAAATTAAGCATTTAAGACAGGTCCTTAACCGTCGAAAACTGGACATAAAAATTGAGGTTGATGGTGGCATTAACAGCAAGCTGGTTAAAAAAGTTGTTCAGGCGGGAGCCAGTATTCTGGTTGTGGGGTCAGCCATTTTTAGAAGTCCTGATGCCCGGGAAGCCTATTTAAAAATTCAAGCTGAGGTAGAGAAATATGTTAGGTAAGATAATTAAGAATAGGTGGTTCATTCTGGCGGTTTTAATTGTGGCGGCGGTTGCCGCCGTTTTTTTCTGGTATGGTAGGTCAAAACCCAGCTTAAGGTTTGAGAAAAAAGAAGTTGTTTCTCAGGGGATTAAAAAGGGAGCCGTTGAGTTTTCGAAATCAACGGCTAAACCCGAAGAAACAAGTCAGTCTGGAACCTCAACCCCTTCAAAAGAGAAAGAAACTCTCCTCAGCGGAAAACCTCAACCAAAATTTAAAGAAGCTCCTCCCGGTATGCAGTTGGTTCCCAAATTGAATGCCTTCATTCCCGCTGATGTCAAGATTCAGGAACTTACCACTCAAACCATTGATCAACTGAAGAAACCTCTTTATGGTATGGCTTCCGGCGATGTTTTGGAAGTTGGCGAAAAGAGTTCCAAGCTCAAGCTTTCTTCTTTTGTGGCTATGGAGGCGGAAAAAAAAGGCAAGGAAATAGAGAGGAAGTTTTATTACCTTCCTCCAGAGACAATTCTTTACCTTTCTTATCCTCCTGGCGTTCCTTCTGGTGAGGGCAGCAATCCTTTTGATTTAAAAGTAGGAGAAAGGATCCTGGCTCGAGTTTCTCTTTCTCCCGGGGGGAAAGAAGCAATCCTCTTAAAGATTGAAGGGAGAAAGACAAAGTAGAGGAAAAATTTTTAAACCATCATTTGCGCTGTTGGCCAGAGATTTTTTTAAAAGCAGCTGAATTAGAGTTTAACCTTTTAAACAGAAGTTAAGAGTGGGGAGAGAGCAATGGACGGTTGGAGAATTTTTGTCAAGCGGGAAGATTTGGTAGTCTCCAAAAAAATGACGGTTTCCTGGCCAGTAGCGATTGTCCTTTCTTTAGTTTTGTCTTTGCTTTTTTCAGGCTTTTATGCTTTTTATACCCTTATTTCTCCAGTAGTAAGGAGCTCGGATCTTTCTTTTTCCAGTTTTTTACATTTGAACCATTTTTCCATTTCAATTTTTTTCACCTTCCTTTTTATTCTAGGGCTTTTGTTTGTTTTAAGAGAGCTGGTTTTAAAATTTAGTCTGGATTTTGCTGCCTTAATTTCGGTGGGGTTTTTAACTATTTTTCTGGCAGTTGGCACCTATCTGTGCCTCAGTTATTTCAGCGGTTCAGATATTTTGAGTTTTGATTTGCCCGATTGCTTCCACCGTTATTATGGCCTGGAAGTATTTTCTGCCCAGAACGATAACAGCAATCAATTAGCCATTTCCTCTCAAAAATTACTTTTACACTTGAGAAATTGCCCGAGCTTAAAATCTGAACAGGAAAGGGCAAAGGGATACTTTCAGGGCGATCCGGTCAAGGTGATTCGCCGGGGTTTTTTAACCTGGCAGGCGGCGGCGGTAAGCGGTTTTACGCTTCACAACCAGTGTCTTTCCGAAGAAAAAAGAGATTTTTTTCGGGAAGGCCTCGAGGCTTACTCAAAATTTGCTTTTTACTTTCTTTCTGAATATGTTATTCTCGGCCTGTTTTATTTTTTCTTCCCCCTTATCCTTTTCCAATTGTTTTTCTTCTTTTTTACTAAAAAGCATATATGGTTAATTAGAGGCTAAAAATTATTTTTAGCTTAAGAACTAATTGCTGGAAGAGTTGCTTTTGATTTTTTTGCTCGCTTTGAGCAAAAAAGACTGGCTATGACAAAAATCGCACCTATTGTTCAGAGCCTTTCCGTCGTGACAGCGCTCTTTACAGCTTTCCATGGTTAAAAAGTTTTCGTAGCCTTTTATTGAATGGGCAACCCGGTTATGGCACTCTGAGCATTGCATTCTGATTTTTAGGTGAGCTTGATGTTTGAAGAGAAGCCCGTGCCCCAGGCTCTCATCGCGGCCTCCGGTGTGACAAAGCTGGCAGGATTCATTAGAAATTTCTGAGGCCAGCTCGCTTTCTTTATTAATTGGTTTTTCATATCCGCCGGTGAGGTGGTAAAAAAGGCTTTTTGGGGACTTGGCTTTATCAATCAAAAGATGAATGAGGCCTGGCTTGACATGGCACTGAATACAGCCGGTGTTCTGGTGAACAGAAGTTTTCCAGGAGGCGTAGTCAGCCTTCATTTCGTGGCAGCTACCACAAAAAGCAGGGCGACAGGTAAAATAGATTCCGCCGGCCGCAATCGCTATGAAAGCAAAAATTCCCACAATAAGGAAGAAGACATTTCGGGTAAGGATCATTACAAAAGCTTTTTTAGAAAAGAAAACTCCCTGTCTTACGTCCGGAGAGATACATTTTTTCGGGTCTCGCCCCAGAACACATTCACCTGAGGGTAAAACAAAATCGCAATTTTGACATTTTTTCTCCATTGTTCTACTTTCTCCTCCTTAGTTTCTTTCAACTACTTTTATAAGATACTTTGAACTTTGTTGTTGCCTTCCTTAATCACTAAAAAAGGTGTTAATATCCGGCCCTTTTTCTACCCAAAAAGGTGGAGAAATTTCATCGGGGAGAAAGAAAATTTAGAAGCGAAAAAGTTCTTGTTTTTTCGGCTTGAGCTTAAATTTTTAAGTAAGGGTATAATTTAAGAAGCGCTTAAGGTCAGGAAGTAGGGTTGGGCTAAAATACTTGAGGAGGTGTTTTTGTTGGCTGAAGAGAAGAAAAAAGAAATCAAGATTGAGTTTCCACCGCATTTGCGCGCCGGCGTTTACACCAATAATATGGTTGTCAGCCACACCAGGGAAGAGTTTATTCTCGATTTTATGTTGGTGACCTCAATGGATGGTGTGGTGACAGCGAGGTTAATAACCAGCCCCGGACATCTGAAGCGAATTATAGCCGCTTTACAGGAAAATGTAAAAAAGTATGAAGCTACTTATGGAAAGATAGAGGTAGAAGGTTTGTCAAAAGGAACAAAAGGGCCTGTCTCTCCCATTGCCCATTGATAAACTGGCTGTTAGCAGAGTTTCATTCGCTGGCTTTTGGTTTTTGATTTAAGGTTTGTATTTTTCTATATTTTTCGGGCTGGAAAACCTGACTCTAGAAAAAAGCAGGGCCAAATCACGAGCTAAAGCGGGGTTAAAATATTCAAAAAATTTTTCGAATCCTTTTCCCAGATAGGATAGGCTCGAGTGTTGTTTTTGCTGTTCAGAATAGCTAAAAAATTTCTTGACATCTCCTTTGAATGGTTTAGAATGAAGCTGTCCCGAGAGGCTCACGGAGCCTTTCAAAGCAAGTGGGCAAAGGGGCGTCGAGAGGAAACTCAAATAGCCGAGGCCTTCGGGCCAGAGCTAAGAGAGCTTCCAAAAGACAAACCGGAGCCCCAGGCTGAGAAAGCTCCAGGTAGTTTCTCGGGACACTTTTTTTAATTTTTTTGCCTAAATTTTTTGGCAGGGGTTAAGGGAGTCCTTTTTTATAACTCATCCTTAACGCGGTTCACATTAATGCTTTTGCCTGAGTGTTTTGGAAAAAAATTGCGGCAGGATTTGGTTCTCAGGCAAACCTCTGGTATAATAAAAACACCTTAGACTGGGAACTGGATTCCCCGACCGGTCCTCGGTTTAAGGAATTTTGGTTATAAGGGGGTTATATGCTGACCAAGAGCCAGAAGGAAAAGATAATAAAGAAGCACCAGATTCACGAAGGCGACACTGGCTCACCTGAGGTTCAGATTGCCATTCTGACTGAAAGAATAAAATATCTCACCGAGCATCTCAAAGTTCACAGCAAGGACTATCATTCTCGCCGAGGAATGCTTAAGATGGTTGGTCAAAGAAGGCGGCTTTTGAATTACCTTAAAGACGTAGATATTGAGAGATACCGGGCCATTGTCAAGAAACTTCGCCTTCGCGGCTAATCTCTGCGTTTTCTTAGCTGAAACCCATAGAAGTTAACAAGTCCAGATTTTAGGGCTAAAAGCTGGCTTCCAGCTTTTCCTTTCCACTAAAGTCTCGTTTGTAAGATTTATTTCAGCATTTCAGAGTGGGTGAAGGTCTGACTTTCGGGGTTAGCCAAAGAAGTTTCCTTTCTCTAAACGATATCCTCTTACAAACTCAGCGCCGCTCATAAGAGAACTACCTTCAGGCTTGAGTTTAGTTAAATAAAGAGACCCCTTTTTACAGGCAACTTCCAACCCCGATTTTGGGTTGGCCAGGATAACTTCGGCTGGTCTGCCCGAGCCTGAACCCAGGGCTGCCTGATAAATTTTGATTTTCTTTTGTTTATAAAAGCAGTAAGCGGCAGGTTGAGGGGCAAAAGCCCTAATTTTAAGCCAGTTTTGATAAGCCGGGTCTTCCCAGTTAATTCTGAGTTCTTCTTTTTCTATTTTGCTGGCATAAGTTGCTTTTGTCGAGTCTTGGGGAACTGGTCTGGTTTCTCCTTTTTCGATCTGACAAACTACTTCCAGTAAGCCTTCGGCTCCCAGTAAACTCAGGCGCTGGCTTAAGCTACCATAATCATCATCTTCCCTGATTTCTAATTCTTTCTGCCAGAGAATATCTCCAGCATCCATTTCTTCCGTAAGATAGATTACGGTTCCTCCGGTTATTTTTTCTCCAGATAAAATTGCTCGCTGAACTGGAGCAGCTCCGCGAAGTTTAGGCAAAAGGGAAGGGTGGTAGTTAATAATTCCTTTCGGAAAAGCAGAAATTATAAAAGAAGGTATTATTTTCCCATAAGCTACTACCACTCCAAGTTGAGCCCTGAGATTTTGAATAATTTCTCCGGTCCTCTCGTCTAATTTTTCCGGCTGGTAGATTTTAAGCCCAAGCTCAATAGCCCTTTTTTTTACTGCTGACGGTTGGGGCTTCAAACCTCTTCCTGCTGGTCGGTCGGGCTGAGTAAAAACAGCCACAATTTGGTAGTTCTGATGCAGTTTTTCCAGAGAGGGGAGGGAAAATTCCGGCGTTCCAAAAAAAACTATCCTCATTACAGGAAAACTTATTTAGAAGGAAGGGTTGATTCAGGAAAGCTGAAGTCAGTCTGAAGAAATTGCAGGCTGAGAGTCTCCAGGGCTTTTTTTCTTTCTTCTTCGCTTGCCCGGTCAATTATCAGGCAACCATCAAGGTGGTCTATTTCGTGCTGGATAATCCGTGCCAGCAAACCTTCGGCTAAAAGTTCTCGGGGGTGTCCTTCTTCATCCTGATAGCTGATTTTAATTCTTTCCCAGCGAGGTACTTTTACTGTAATTGAAGGCAAACTTAAGCAACCTTCCTCTTCGGTAATTTTATTTTTGCCTTTCCAGATTATCCTGGGGTTAATTAAAACTTTAAGGTCGTTCCCCGGATCGATTACTGCCAACCGGTCAACCACTCCAACCTGGGTGGCTGCTAAGCCAACTCCTTTTTCTTTATACATAGTATCAATCATTTTTTGAATCAAGGCTTTTACTTCCGGCGTGATTTTCTCAATCGGCCTGGTTTTTTCTCTTAGCACAGGGTCGCCGAGCGTTCTTAGCTTAAGCATATTTCATCACCTTTAAGAATACCCTTTTAAACTAGGCCCAGTCAAGAACTTACAAGCCTCGATAACCTCCTGGACTCTTAACTCTGAAACCTTGGGGGATTGGGAAGCAAAAATTTGAAAATAAAAATTTATTTTAGCACTTCAGAGCACTGGGGAGGTTTGACTTGAAGGAAAACTTGGTTTTAAAATTTCACTTGATTTATTATTTTTAAATTTCCTGAAAGGGGGTGGAAAATGGGAAAAATTATTGCTCTCTTGCCTATGATTGTTTTTATGGGCTTTTTTGCTCTTTTAGTTTTCGGTTTCTTTTTCCTTATTTTTGCAATCGCCAGAAAAGTTAAGGCTGAGGAGTGGAAAGGTGAAGTGATTGAAAAGATTCATAATGTGGTTGACGACCCCAGCGATATCGGGGAGAAAATTCAGCTCAAACAGAATGTTTTTGCTTTAAAAGTTCGAACTGACGATGGTCAAATTAAAAATGTGGCTGTTTCCCGGCAAATGTTTTACTCTTGCGAAGTAGGGGACAGGTTAGAAAAACCCAAAGGCGCGTTAAATCCTAAAAAAATTGAATGAAACAGGTTTGGCTGAGTTTTTTTAAAGTTTTTTTGCCTGTCAATCGGCTGACCGTTTCCGGGATGGTTCTTTTAGTTCTTGGTTTTCTGCTCCTTCCTTTTCTTATCGGTTTGCCGATAGCGGTAGTCGGTGCTGCTTTGCTTGGCGGGGGTATTTTCTGGCATTTTCTGGGGTTTTTCCCCAAAGGAAAACTAATTAAGGAATACCTTCTTGCCACTGGTCGGAAATACTGGGATGCTTTGCTAAAGCTTTTTTCTTCCCTTTTTTCCTTTCCTTTTTGCCTTTTTCAATAAACCCGCGCTTGCTTTTTGTTAATTACAAGGTTGACTATTTAATTCAAGGTTGGAAAAGAACTTTAATGTTTCTTTTAAAGTCTTTTCAAAAATTTTTGAGGAAAAACAGGCAAGTGATAAAATGGAAATTAGTTTTGAAATTTTTTGAGATTGGGCGAGTAAAAAATTAACTAATTTTTTTTGGGGGTGGGTTTGATGTTTGTAGAGATTAAAAGCCTTTCCAAAAGCTATCAGGTAGGGGCAACCAAAATCCTGGCTTTAAAGGATATTAACCTCGAGCTGGAGAAAGGAAATTTTTATGTGGTTCTTGGTCCATCGGGTTCGGGTAAGACAACTTTGCTAAATATAATGGGAGGAATTGATAGTCCTGACAGTGGAAAAATAGTGGTAGATGGGGAAGATATCACGGCTTTAACTGCTAAAGCCCTAACAGATTATCGACGACGAAAACTGGGCTTTGTTTTTCAGTTTTACAATCTGGTAAATTCTCTTACCGTTTTTGAAAATGTTTTATCTACTAAATATCTGGCTGAAGACGGATTGGAACCGCAGGAAGTTTTGGAAACAGTTGGAATGTGGGAGCATAAAGACAAGTTTCCCTTTGAACTTTCTGGGGGGGAGCAGCAGCGAGTAGCTATTGCCCGGGCGGTGGTTAAAAACCCGGCTTTAATGCTTTGCGACGAACCAACTGGAGCTTTGGATTATGAAAACGCTAAGACTGTTTTGAAGCTTCTGGAAGGCATCAACCGAAAGTACGGAACTACCATTGTCCTGGCTACTCATAATAACGCCATTTCCCGGATGTCACATAAAATTTTAAGGTTGCGCAGCGGAGAGCTGATTGAGTATGCTGATAATCCCTCACCTGTTTCTGCTGGGGAGGTCAGCTGGTAATGCTTTTCCGGATACCTTTAAGAATTATCTGGCGAAACAAATCCCAGTTCCTGGGAATAATTTTCCTTACCTTTTTAGCTGCCTTAGCCTATGTCCTTTTTAATCTTCTGGTAGTCGAGGTTAACGCCAATTATAATGACTTTATCAAGCGAACCAACCAGGAAGATTTTCATTTTATAACTTCCCGGCCAGTTGACATTGATTTGCTTGAGAAAAAGTTTAATCTTCAAATAGAAGGTAGGGAGTCGTTTGACTACGAGTTTGACAATAAAACTCTTAGATTTTTTGAGATATCTTCTAAGGTTAATAAGCCCGATGTGACTGAAGGCAAGTTACCCAGGGAGGGAGAGGTGGCGCTTGACCCAAACTATCTCCGGGCAAATAAACTAAAAGTTGGCGATGAAATTGAGATTAAAGGAAAGAAGTTCAGGATTTCTGGTTTCGCTTATCTGCCTGATTATGTTTATAACATCAAGAATGAACAGGACATTTTACCTGACCCTCATCGTTTTGGCGTTGGGGTGATGAATTTACGCGATTTGAGAGATTTTCAGCCGGTTCCTCTTTTTCATTACTATATGGCTAAGGGAAAACTTAAAGATGTGGACAAGTTTAAGGAAGAAGTTAATGCCAAATATGGAATGCTGGTTTATCAGGACCGTGAAGACAACATCAGAATTGTTACTACTGAAGTAAAAATGAAAAATGCTGAGCCAACCTCTTATGTTCTTTCCGGTATTATCCTGGTTATCTCTACAGTTTTGCTTTTCATTGTCCTTCGAAGATTAATAGTTTCCATGCATGCTGAAATCGGAACCCTTTATGCTTTAGGTTATCGAAGTCTGGATATTATTAAAACCTATCTTCAGTTTCCTTTTTTGATCTGGCTCTTTGGTTCTGTGCCGGGGGCAGTGGTTGGTTACTGGCTTTCCCGGCCCTGGGTTGACTTTTATGCCTCTTTTTTCAATATACCGATGACTGAACGGGTTATTCCCTGGCAGGGTTTCGTCGGAGGGGTGGCTTTCCCGGCCATTTTTATGTTTGCCGCTACCTATCTGGCTTTAAGAGGTCTTCTGAAAAGAAGTGTGGTTGAGATTATCCGGGGGGAAGGAGAAAGGAAGTTTGCCAGAAGGTTTAGGATGGCTTTCTTAGACCGGTTTTCCTTTAAAAATCGCTTGATGTTCAAGCAGGGTTTTCTTCATCCTTCGCGGCAGCTGGTTTTGATTCTGGGAGTTGTCTTTTCTACTTTTTTGCTTTTTTATTCGGTTACGGCTTACTCTGGTTTTTCGGGTTTGATAGACAAGACCTATAAGGATACTTTTCGCTACAACTATATGTATTTGCTCCAGGGGTATCAAATAGAGGATAAAAACTATGGTGGGGAACCTTTCAGTTTTATGACCTTTGAATATGGGAAAGAAAGAACCAAAGTTTCCATTTTTGGTTTAAAAGAAAACTCAGAGATGATTGTTCTAGAAAATGAGAGGGGCCAAAGAATTGAGCCGGGCGGTTTGGTTGTTGCTCGCTCGCTGGCGGATAAACTGGACTTGAAGAAAGGAGAAAAGCTTTTTTTAAAAAGCATTACCACAGGCAAAAAATATACTTTCAAGGTGGAGGGAATTGCTGATCTTTATGTGGGAAACAGTGGTTATATGAACATCGCTTCTTTCAATAAGAAAATCGGGTTGCCTGAGAAGGCTTTTATAGGTCTTTTTTCCAGAAAGTCTCTTTTCCTTCCCGAAAGTAAAGTTTTGATGAAGATTGCCAAGGGCGATTTGATTAAAGCTTTTGAAGATAGCGCAGAAACAATCAATCAGATGCTTCAAATGATGGCTATGATTTCTTTTCTTCTTTCGCTGACTATTATTTATGTTCTCTCCACCTTAACCATTGCCGAAAATCGCAAACCGCTGGCTTTATTTAAAATTCTTGGTTACTACGAGCGTGAGCTCTCAACTATTTTCCTTGGCTTCAGCAACTTTTCTTTTGTTTTTGGCTTTCTTCTAGGAATTCCAATTTATAATCGTTTCGTCAGTTATATATTTAAAGAGTTACTCAGGGATTATGACTTTTCAGTCAAGATGGAGGTCGGATTAAAGGAAGGCTTAATTGTTTTTCTTTTGCTGGCTTCAGCTTTTGTGATCTCTCGGTATTTAGGTCGCCGAAAGATTGACGTTATCTCGCCGGCGGTTATTTTGAAAGAGCAGATGGAATAAGAAAGCCAGACCTCCTTTGCTTAAAAAGTTCTTTTGACCAGATTTAAACGGAGACCTGGCTCCTTTTTATCTCAGGTTTATGTTTACTTTTTATGTTTACTTTTGGCTGCTACTCAAAGAAGCTGCACCACCAACCATAACTTCCCTGATACCAGAAACTCCTGCCAGTGGAAAGCCAGACATGCCAGCGAGAAACCTTGTTCCCATAGTCATAGAGGCAGGCAACATCAGCTAGTCCATCTCCGTTGAAGTCTCCGGAAACCGCTTGCTTGACTCCTGAAGCATTATAAGAAGTTGACCTCCACCAACCATAACTTCCCTGATACCAGAAACTCCTGCCAGTGGAAAGCCAGACA
>DAIRCJ010000032.1:12197-15307 GCA_036796755.1 Candidatus Geothermocultoraceae bacterium
GGCAACATCAGCTAGTCCATCTCCGTTGAAGTCTCCGGAAACCGCTTGCTTGACTTTCGAGGCGTTGTAGGAAGTTGACCTCCACCAACCCCTACTGCCTTTAAAATCAAAGTCAAAGCCTGAAGAAAGCCAGACCTGCCAGCGAGAGCTTTTAACATCGGTTGAATAGAGGGTGGCAACATCGTTTAACCCGTCTCCATCGAAGTCTCCGGAAACTGTTTTGTTGTAAGGGCTTTTTATAACCACCGGGGCGGGTGCTGCCGCGGACTGTCCGTCAGGATTGATCAAAGTTATACTGTAGGCTCCTGGCCTAAGAGTGTAAGGAGGAATTTCCACTTTAACGGTCTGGCGATCAAGAGCATCAATTACCATTTCCTCATACTCTTTCCCGTTAAACTTTAATCTGGTTTCCCCCGTAGGAGAAAAGTTCTGACCCCTAATAATTAATTCATTTTCGTTTTGCTCGTAGAGCCAGGAAGAAGGTGAAGTTGAAGATTTTTTATACATTTTGACTGAGGCGATCTGGGGTGGCTGGAAGAACCAGTCAAGAGTGCGACCAATAATTTCCTGGCGGTCACTTTCATCATTGACGCCTTCCAGACCAAAAGAGAGGTATATTGCCTGATAAAGAGAGGGTGTATCAACTCGAGCTCCAGCCAGAACGTCACTTTCATATTCAAAAACCGGGGTGGAAGTAATGGTTATAGTAAATGGTTCAGCGGGCAAACTCTCTTCTTCGGTTGATTCTCCAGAGGTGGCAAGCTCTACTTCAAGGGTTTCGTTGGGTATAGTAAACTCATCTACCATTAGTTGATTGATGGCGCCTTCGCCTTCCCAGTTGCGCCAGCTGATGTCGGGGTTCAGGCCATCAAAGATTTCGCTATCAATTCCCGAAACACTTTCGGGCTCATAGCGGGTACCGGAGTAAATAACTCCAAAGGGGTTCTTTTCCGGCTGCGGTGGCTTGGTTTTACCTCCAGGCAGACCATCGAAAGGTTCTTCAGTTTCTTCAGAAAAACCAGAGAGAGCATTTTCTGAAGTGAGCAAGACTTTTCCTCCATCCTTGAGGTAGCTGTTCAATTCACCGTTCATTACCCGGGAAGCCATAACTGGGTCAAAAATTATAGTTGCTGCCCAGTCGCTGAAAGTTGCAGGTTCGCTTACCTCGGGAAGTTCGTACTCATCCTCTTCAAACATTTCTCCAGAAAATTCTTCTTCCAAAGGAATTTCCTCTTTGTATGTTCTCAAGTCTCCTTCTAAATCGCGGTCCCAGTAGGTATAGGTTTTTCCTAAATCTTCTAGAGCCTTTACATAATAGCCGCCGTGAGTGATGCTTGAAAAGAAACTCCAGCCAAATCCTCGGTCCCAGTAGGTGGATTCAGAGCCAGCGTATAAAAGAATTGGGGCTGGCTCGGAGACGGTGAAATGAGAAGTAAAGGAACTGTCCGAATTATCTGTTGAAGCGGTGGCTTCAATAGTATAAACACCTGGTTCCAGATCTTCTGGTAAGGTTAGCCAATTAGTTGAAGCCCAGTCTTGGCCTAGAGAATAGGGAAGGCCAAAGAGCCAGTTAGAAAGCTCTCCTTCAATGGTTTGGACAAAACTACCGGAAAGTTCATCAATTGTCTCCCCGGCTCCATTTTTTACTTGATAGGTAATGATGGTGCTTTGAGGCACATAATAGTGGTTGAAGAGGTCAAACATAATAAAGACTTTTTGACCCGGTTCAAAGGTGTTTTTAAGTTTTGAGTTGCCGTTTTCGTCGTTTTCCGTTGATAGCCAGACATTTTTAAGTTCAACATCGGTCCTTTTCAGCATAATTTCTAGGGACTGGCTTCCATAGTTTTCTGAAGAGGCAGTAACTCGAGCCAGGTATTTGTTGGCCCGGGAAGTGAGAAGAGTTCGAGCTCTGCCTTTAGGGTCGGTCGAAGTCGAAGTGGTTTCCAGTTCCCCATTGGTAACTGTGAAGGTAATGCTTTCTCCTCCTACTGGAAACATATTTTCGTCGTAAACGGCGGCGGTGATTTCTTTACTATCTTCGCCATCTGTGAAAATAAAAGCTTGTTCATTTATTCTCAAAGTCAGCGAGCGCGGGTAACTGTTGCTGGAGGCGGATAAAGCGTCAACCAGTCCAGAGCCATAGTAAATATCTTTTCCAGTTTTTCCAAGTTCAATAGCGGTGCATTCTAAGGCCTGGCGGATTTTTTCCGGATGAAAGGTGGGATGCTTTTCTTTGATTAAAGCAGCAACTCCGGCTACATGGGGGGCAGCCATAGAAGTTCCAGAATAAACAACGGTTTTTCCATCAAGCTCAAGCGACTCGATAGCGAGGCCGGGAGCAACCAGGTCGACTTTCCCGAAGTTTGAAAACCAGGCGAGCTTATTATCTTCGTCAGTAGCTCCTACCGAAATTACACTTTCGTAAGCGGCTGGATAAAGGGGCATATCCCACCAGTCGTTGCCCGCGGCAGCTACTACCACCACTCCGTTATTAAAAGCATAGTTAACGGCTTCTTCTACTGAACGAGAGTATTGATAGCTGCCAAGGCTCAGGTTAATTATTTGAGCACCGTTATCAACGGCGTAAATTATCCCATCAGAGACTGTTTTAGCAGTAGCTAAACCGGCACCAGAAACAACCTTAACGGCCATTATTTTAGCCTCAGGGGCAACTCCTACTACATATTCGTCATTGTCTTCAGCGGCAATAATTCCGGCCACATGAGTCCCATGACCAATTTCGTCCATCGGGTCATTATCCGGCTTTATTTCCCAGAGCCAGCCGCAGAAATCCCAGCCGTAAACATCATCAACAAACCCGTTTCCATCATCGTCTATTCCGTTGCCAGAGATTTCTCCCGGGTTAGTCCAGATGTTGTCATCAATATCGGGGTGGTTGTAGTCAACCCCGGTGTCAACCACGGCTACTACCACTCCGCTTCCGGTAACACCATTGTTTACCCAGGCGTTTGGGGCCTGAACTTTTTCTACCCCCCAGGGAACTTTTTCTCCCAGGGTCTTAAATCGGGCATTGGGTTCAGCGTAAAGAACATCTGACTCTTTTTTTAATTGGGAAATAATTTTTTGGTGCCTTCATAAGTAGAATCACT
>DAIRCJ010000033.1:0-15142 GCA_036796755.1 Candidatus Geothermocultoraceae bacterium
GATAAGGGAAGAGGAGCGTTTGGGCATTGTTCTTTCTGGTAGTTGGCAGGAAAAATCCTGGTCCACTGATTTTGCTCCTTTTGATTATTATGATTTAAAAGGGGTGGTTGATTTAATAGGAGAAGCTAACAGAGTTAAGGACTGGCAACATAGACCTTCAAGTTATCCTTTTCTTCACCCCTATCGGCAAGCCGAAGTTTGGGCAGGAGACCATTTTATTGGCTTTCTCGGAGAACTTTTGCCCGACTTAAGAGAAGAGTTTGAACTGGAAAAGCCGGTCTGGCTGGCTGAACTCAAAATTAAGTTGGTTTTTGAGAATCGTCAGCTTCCTTATTTTAAAGATATACCGCGGTTTCCCCCGGCACTCTTTGACCTTTCTTTTCTGGTAGATAAGGAAATCGCCGTTGGCGAACTGTTGGGAACCATAAAAGAAACTGCTGATAATTTAAGGAAAGTGGTGGTTTTTGATGTTTATGAGGGCAAGCCTCTTCCCGAAGGGAAGAAAAGCGTTGCCTTTCGCCTTTTTTTCCAGTCGGCCCGGAAAACTCTTTCCGCTGAAGAAATAGAGAGGGAAGTGGAGAAAGTGGTTCAGGCTCTTTCTCAAAAGTTCAAGGCAACCCTTCGGGCTGCTCAGGATTAAAGAAGGAGAAAGAAATATGCTTAAAGTAGGAATATTTGGGGCCTCAGGGTTTACCGGGGGGGAGCTAATCCGGATTTTGCTTAAGCATCAAGGGGTTGAGCTTACCTTTCTCGGGGCGGCTACTCAAGCTGGAAAGCCAGTTGTTTCTGTTCACCCCGGCCTTAAACAAATGGAAGGTGTAAATTTTGACTCCCTGGATATAGATGAGGCATTGAGAAAGGCTGATTTTTTCTTTATCGCTCTTCCTCATAGCCAGGCGGTAAACATTGTCCCTTCTCTGGTTTCTGCTGGCAAGAAAGTTGTTGATTTAACTGCTGATTTTCGCCTGAAAAATCCTCAGGAATATCCTTCCTGGTATGGTTTTTCTCATCCCCATCCTGAACTTTTAGATCTGGCAGTTTATGGGCTTCCTGAACTTTATCGGGAAGAGATAAAAAAAGCGCATTTAGTGGCTAATCCGGGCTGTTATCCAACGGCAATAATTTTAGGGCTTGCTCCTTTGCTGATGGCCAGTCTGGAAGTAAAAAATGCTTCAATAGTGGCAGTTTCCGGAGCTTCCGGAGCCGGACGGGGAAAAAATGATTTAACCTTACTTTCTATTCTTTCGGAAAATTTAGTTCCCTACAAAGTTGGCTATGCTCATCAACATCTGCCGGAAATTGAGGAGCAGATAAAGAAAATTAAAGGGCAAAGTTTGAGCCTTTCTTTTTGCCCGATAATTGGCCCTTACAGCCGAGGTATTCTGGCTATTGTTTTTCTAACTTTTTCTCAAAAGCTTGATATTTCCGAGTTGAGAAGTTTAGAGAAGAAGTTTTACCAAAATTCTTACTTTGTGGAGGTTTTAGACGAGGGCGATTTGCCTCAGCTTAAGTCTGTTCGAGGAACTAACTTAGTAGAGATTTCTCTGGTTGAAGGAAAGGCTGAATCCTGCTATCTTTTGGTTTCTCTGGACAATCTGGTTAAAGGGGCAGCCGGGCAGGCTGTTCAAAATATGAATTTAATGGCGGGCTTTGCCGAAACCGAAGCGCTGGACTCTTTAGCCCTTTACCCCTAACAAATTTTATTTTATTATCTATTTTTAAAAGTTTTTCTGAAATTTAAAACCTCAGGATAGAAAAAAATAATTACTTTTTCCTTGAGGGAAAGATGGAAAAATTACCAAAAGGATATTTAGCTACTGGTTTAAGGGTCGGGCTTAAAAAGAAAGGCCTTGACCTGGCTTTGATTTATTCCGAGAGACCGGCTGTTGCGGCGGCGGTTTTTACCAGCAACCAGGTCAAGGCAGCGCCAGTTTTGGTTAGCCAGGAAGTTTTCAGAAAAGAAAAGGATTTTCAAGCCATTCTGGTTAACAGCGGGGTTGCTAATGCTTGCACGGGCAAAGAAGGGCTGAAGGTTGCTTGGGATTTAATCAGGCTGGTGAAGCAAGCCTTGAAGATAAAATCAGGAGTTTTGCTTGCTTCAACCGGTTTAATTGGAGCTTCGCTTCCTCTTTCTAAAATGGCTAAAGGTATTAAGCTTGCCACTAAAAGTCTGGAGCCAGAAGTGGAAAAAGCTGCTCAAGCCATAATGACTACTGATACTTTTCCTAAAAAAAGTTTTTTCAAGTTGAGACTAGCAGGCAAGGAAGTTTCTTTTGTCGGCATTGCCAAAGGAGCCGGAATGATCAACCCGGAAATGGCTACCACTCTTTTCTTTGTTTTAACCGACGCCGCAGTAGAAAAAAACTTTTTACAGACTTCTTTTAAAGAGGCAGTTGAGAAAAGCTTTAACTCGATTACGGTTGATGGCGAAACCAGCACCAATGACACTGGCTATCTTCTGGCTAACGGGGCAGCTGAAAATCGGGTAATTAGCGGGAAGAGTTCGGAAGCCAAAAAGTTCAAACAAGCGCTCTTTCGGATACTGGATGAGCTGGCTCTTCAGGTGGTAAAGGATGGAGAGGGAGCAACCAAGCTGATTGAAATTATAGTTGAGGGAAGCAAAACCGATAAAGAAGCCCGCCTTCTGGCTAAACGGGTAGCCAACTCTTTGCTGGTCAAAACGGCTTTCTTCGGGGAGGACCTGAATTGGGGGAGAATTCTGGCGGCTCTGGGAGCAGCCGGTGTTTCTTTTGATCCCTGGAAGGTTGAAGTTTTGATTCAAGGTTTCCGGGTTTATAAAAATGGAGAGGGATTAAAGGTCAGGAAGAAAGCGGAAGAAGCTTTAAAAGAGAAGAAAATTGAAGTGATGATAAAAATGGGCAAGGGCAAAGGAAAAGCCCGGGTGTTGACCACTGACCTTTCTTATGATTATGTAAAGATTAATTCGAGTTATCGGAGTTAAGATGAATTATCTGGAAAAAGCAAAGGTATTGGTTGAAGCACTTCCTTATATTCGAATGCATTCCGGTAAGACCATAGTGATAAAAATAGGCGGTAGCACTATGGAAGAAGAAAAAGTTTGGAAAAGCGTTATTCGTGATATTGCTCTCTTAAAGTATGTAGGAATAAACCCGGTTTTAATTCACGGTGGGGGCAAAAGGATAAATTATTACCTGGAGAAACTTTCAATTAAATCTCAGTTTATCGGGGGAGAAAGAGTTACCAGTGAAGAGACGATGAAAGTGGTGAAGATGGTTCTCCTGGGGTTGATTAATAAAGACCTAGTTAACCAGCTGATTCTTGAAGGTTGCCAGGCAATTGGTATTAGTGGAGAGGATGGAGGACTTATTCAAGCAAGCCAGAAGAAAGAGAAAGACCTTGGTTTGGTGGGAGAAGTGGAAAAGATTAACCCGGAAATGATCAAAAGGCTTATCCACGAGGATTACCTTCCCGTGCTGGCTTCGGTTGGTCGAAGTCGGGAGGGTTTAAGCTTAAATATCAATGCCGACCTGGTAGCCGGAGCAGTAGCGGCAGCTTTAAAAGCGGATAAGCTAATTTTTTTAACTGATGTTGACGGACTCTTTACGGTTACCGGAGGAAAGAAAAAATTGGTAAGCGAAATTGACCTGAAAGAGTTGAAAAAGTTCATTCAAAAACCAGAAGATTTAGGGGGAATGCTCCCCAAGTTAAAGGGAACGATTGCAGCTTTAGAAGGTGGAGTGAACAGAGTTCATATTTTAAACGGCGCCAAACCTCATTCTCTGATTTTAGAACTGTTTACAAAACCGGGTGTTGGAACAATGGTAAAGCCTTAAAATTTTAGTACCCGAGGGAGATTTTGTTAAATTTTGTAGAAAAAGAAAAAGAAGTTTATTTTCCAGTTTTTGCTCGTTATCCTGTTTTGATAAAGAGAGCCGAAGGAAAGTATCTTTACGATGCGGACGGCCGAAGTTATCTTGATTTTTTCTCTGGCCTAGGCGTATGTATTTTGGGTCATAGCCATCCTCGCCTCAGAAAAGTGTTGGAAAGCCAGGCTCAGAAGCTAATCCATGTTTCCAGTCTTTATTACACGGAGGAGCAGATAGAATTGGCTTATCAGTTAAGCCAGAAGTTCAATAAAGGGAAGTGTTTTTTTTCTAACAGCGGAGCTGAGGCCAATGAAGCAGCTTTAAAGCTGGCTCGAAAGTTTGGTCATAAGCGTTACGAAGGAAAGCGTTTTAAGGTTATTACTGCTTATGGCTCTTTTCATGGTCGGACTTTCAAGACATTAGCGGCAACTGGTCAGCCGGAAAAACAAAAAGATTTTGAACCCCTCCCCCCTGGTTTTGTCCATGTTCCTCTGAATGACCTTGAAGCACTAAAGAAAGCGATAGATGAATCCACTGTGGCTGTAATGCTGGAGCCAATTCAGGGCGAGGGTGGAATTAATCTTTGTTCTTCTGATTATTTAAAAGGGGTGGAAAAAATCTGTCGCCAGCAGGGCTTGCTTTTGATTTTAGATGAAGTGCAGACCGGTGTGGGTCGAACTGGCAGCTTCTTTGCTTATGAGCATTTTGGCATAGAACCGGACCTTGTTACTTTAGCTAAAGGCTTGGGAAGTGGTTTCCCAGTGGGAGCAACCCTGGCTAGAGCTGAGGTTGCAGATTATTTTGAGCCAGGCGACCATGGAAGCACTTTTGGGGGCAACGCTTTAGCTTGCGCTGTTTCTCTGGAAACTTTGAAAGTTTTAGAAGAGGAAGGTTTAATTGAAAAAGTAGCTAAAGAAGGAGCTCTTTTCTTAAAACGGCTTAAAGAACTCGAAAAGAAAGAACTGGTTTTGGAGGTCAGAGGAAAGGGGTTCATGCTGGGAGTTGAATTTAAAGAGCCCGTGGCTAAAGAAGTCTCTTTAAGGCTTTTAAGGAAAGGAGTTTTAAGCGGAACCTGTGGAGAAAAAATTCTTCGCTTCCTTCCTCCCTATATTATTGATAGAACCGACTTTGAGAAGGTCTTGAGCATCTTAAACGAGGTAGTAGAGGATTTAGAAAATGAAAATGGTTAAAAACAAAGACATTCTAACTTTAAAAGAGCTATCTCGCGAGGAAATCTATTTTTTGATAGCTAAAGCTAAGGAGTTAAAAGAAAGTTACCGTCGGAGGGAGATTAATCAACCTTTAAAAGGAAAGTCAGTCGTTTTGCTATTTGAAAAGCCTTCAACCCGAACACGCGTTTCTTTTGAAGTAGCTATCGGTCAGCTCGGAGCAACTCCGATTACCCTTTCAACCCAGGATTTGCAGTTAAGCCGAGGAGAGACCTGGGAGGACACTGCCCGAGTCTTATCCCGCTATACTGATGCTATCGTTATCCGCACTTACAAGCAGGAGACAGTTGAGCTTTTAGCTCGCTTTGCTACGGTTCCAGTTATTAATGCCCTTACCGATGACTATCATCCCTGCCAAATACTGGCTGATCTTTTTACTGTCTATGAACGTTTTGGTTTTTTGAGCGGTCTGAAGCTCGCTTACCTCGGCGATGGGAATAACATTGCTCAAACTTTGCTTATTGGTTGTGCAAAGGTAGGGATTAATATTTCGATAGCCACACCCAAAGGTTACGAGCCCAAGAAAGTGGTGATTGAAGAAGCTAGGAGAATAGCAGCTGGAAAATCAAGGGTAGAAGTTTTATCTGAGCCAGAAAAAGCAGTCAAGGGAGCAGATATTGTTTATACCGATGTTTGGATCAGTATGGGAGATACGAAAAACGAAAGAGAAATCGGAAAAATTTTTCAAAAATTTCAAGTCAATTCTAAACTATTGACAAAAAGCAAATCTTCGGCTATATTTATGCATTGTCTACCAGCCCATCGTGGGCAAGAAGTGACTGATGAGGTTATTGAAGGAAAGCAATCGGTAATTTGGGAACAGGCAGAAAATAGACTCCATTTACAAAAAGCATTGTTACTTTCATTGGTGAGGTGAGAAAAATGGGTAAAAAGCTAACCCGCCAGGAACTGATTAAAAAGATTGTTCGGGAAAAGCCAATAAGGACTCAGTCGGAACTGGTAAAGGAACTCAGCCGAAAAGGCTATCGGGTTACTCAGGCTACTGTTTCCCGTGATGTCAACCAGCTTGGTTTGGAAAAGGTTCCTTCGGAAAGTGGCAAAAGCGTCTACATCTTGCCGGAAGACAAGCGACTGCGGAAACTGTGCGAAGAGTTAGTGAAAAGCGTTGAAACCAGTGGCAATCTGATTGTGGTCAAAACTCTTCCCGGCGGAGCTTCTAGTGTGGGCGCAGCTGTTGATGCAGCTAACTGGGAGGAAATAATTGGAAGCGTCTCTGGCGATGATACCCTTCTGGTGGTGGCTCGAAGCGAAAAAGGAAGCCAGGCGGTTTTTGAGCGAATTAAAAAAATGGTTGGCTAGTTGATGGCAAAAACTGTTGTCCTGGCTTACTCTGGTGGTTTAGACACCTCAGTTATCTTAAAGAAACTCCTGGAACAGGGTTACTCGGTTATTGCCCTCCTGATTGATGTTGGTCAGGAAGCCGAGCTAGAAAAGATCCGTCTTAAAGCGGTCCAGCTGGGAGCTGAAGGTCTTCTGGTTGATGCTCGAAAGGAATTTTTAGAAGAGTTTGTTCTTCCGGCTTTAAAAGCCAATGCTCTTTATGAGAACTACTACCCTCTTTTTACCTCGCTTTCTCGCTACTTGATAGCTCGTTATCTGGTTAAAGTAGCGGAGGAAAGAAAAGCTAACTTTATAGCTCATGGCTGTACGGGCAAAGGCAATGATCAGGTAAGATTTGAGATTTCTATAGCGGCTTTAAACCCAAAACTTAAGGTTATAGCTCCAGTCAGGGACTGGGAACTAAGCCGAGCCGAAGCTTTGAAATACGCCCAGGAAAAGGGTATTCCAGTTGAAGTTAGCCTGGGTTCACCTTATAGCATAGACGAAAACCTTTGGGGCAGAAGCGTTGAATGCGGTCCTCTGGAAGACCCGATGACTGAGCCTCCGGAAGACGCTTTTAAACTCACAGTTAGACCCGAAGATGCTCCACTGGAGTCTGAATATCTGGAGATTGATTTTGAGCAGGGAAGACCCGTAGCACTTAACGGCCAGCATCTGGACTTTTATGATTTAATTAAGGAAGTTAATCAGATTGCAGGTTCTCACGGGGTCGGACGGATTGATATGATTGAAAACAGAGTGGTCGGTCTGAAGTCGCGCGAAGTTTATGAAGCTCCGGCGGCTATGGTCCTAATCGAGGCCCATCGGGCCTTAGAAGCTCTGGTTTTAGAGCGGGAGCTGGCTCATTACAAGCAGCTTGTCGAACAAAAGTTCTCTGAGCTGGTTTATTATGGTCTCTGGTACTCACCTTTAAGAGAAGCCCTTCAGGCTTTTGTAGAAAAATCTCAGGATTACGTGACGGGCAAAGTCAGGGTAAAACTTTACAAAGGGAAAGCCACCGTGGTTGGGCGAAGTTCTCCCTTTTCTCTTTACCAGAAGGAGTTAGCTACTTACGAAGGGAAAGATTTATTTTCTCACCAGTCAGCCAGGGGCTTTATTGAGATTTTTGGTCTTCCTTTAAAAGTCTGGGCCGAGAGGCAAAAGAGGGGTTTAAAACCTTGAAGCTCTGGGGAGGGCGGTTTTTCAAGGAACCAGACAGCCTGTTTTCTGATTTTACCTCTTCCCTTTCTTTTGACCGCTGGCTTTTCCGCGAAGAGATTGAAGTTGACCTGGCCTGGGTAAGAGCTCTATATAAGGCTGGTATTCTCTCGGTAGAGGAAAAGGAAAAGCTTCAGCTGGCTTTAAGAGAATGCCGGGAAGAGATGGAGAAAGGGC
This sequence comes from Candidatus Geothermocultoraceae bacterium, assembly GCA_036796755.1. GTDB lineage: Bacteria > Actinomycetota > Aquicultoria > SKW223 > CALKMS01 > CALKMS01. The sequence continues at coordinate 7,814 of DAIRCJ010000033.1, forward strand.
TTTTTAATTTTCTTCCTACCGATGAGGATATTCACACGGCCATTGAAAGAAGACTTCAGGAAAAAGTGGGGGATTTGGGGGGAAAGCTTCATACCGGGCGAAGCCGAAATGACCTGGCCGTAACCGTTTTGCGGCTTTTTCTAAAGAGAAAAATTGCCGAGGTAAACAACCTGATTTTTCAGCTTTTGAAGGCAATTTTAAAAAGAGCCAGAGAAGAAAAAGAAATAATAATGCCAGCTTATACTCATCTTCAGCCAGCTCAACCTGTTTTGTTTGCTCACTACTTAATGGCTTATTTCTGGATGATCAAACGGGACTTTGACCGCCTGGTTTCCTGTAATAAAAAGATGGACTATCTTCCATTAGGTTCAGCTGCGGCAACGGGAACACCTTACCCGATTGATCGGGAAAGTCTGGCCAAAGAGCTGGGTTTTGCTCATCTTTCTGACAACAGCGTGGATGCTGTTTCCGACCGCGACTTTGTGGTTCACTTTCTTTCTCAGATTTCTATCCTTATGATGCATCTTTCCCGCCTGGCTGAGGAGTTAATTCTCTGGTCAACAGAGGAGTTTGGTTATATTGAGCTTGATGACGCTTATACCACGGGCTCTTCGGTTATGCCTCAAAAGAAAAATCCTGACGCCGCCGAGTTGGTTAGAGGAAAAGCTGGCCGGGTTTTCGGCCATCTTTTTGCTCTTTTAACCACTTTAAAAGGACTTCCTCTTTCTTACAATAGGGACCTTCAGGAAGACAAAGAAGGCCTGTTTGATGCTTTAGAGGTAGTTGAGGGCTCGCTTCAAGTAATGAAGGGGATGATCGAGACCCTGAAGATAAAAAAAGAGAGTTTTCAGAAAGCCTTAGAAAGGGGCTTTCTGGAAGCCACGGAGGCGGCGGATTATCTGGTGGGCAAAGGAGTTAACTTTCGCCAGGCTCACGAGATAGTGGGGAAAGTTGTTAGCTATGCCCTCGAGCAAAATAAAACCTTGACAAGCCTTTCTCTTGATGAATGGCGCCGCTTTTCTTCTCTTTTTGAAGACGACCTTTTTGAGTTTATTTCTCTAAAGGCTGCTTTAAATAGAAGGAATGTTTACGGCGGCACTAGCCCGGAAGCCTTAAAAGTCCAGTTAGAGCAAGCAGAGAAAATAATTAAGCGGCAAGAAGAGTGGCTGAAAGAGCATTTTTAGCCTTTAAACCATTTTAAGGTTGCTGCTTTAATTTCTAAAAACTTCTTCTGGTTTTGCTATCATTAAATCAGGATGTATACCGACTGGACCAATGCTGAGATAGCCCAAATTTTTGAGGAAATCAGTGAGATGCTGGATGTAATCGGGGAAAGCCCCTTTAGAGTTGCTGCTTATCAAAAAGCGGCCAACGCTATCAGGAGCCAGCCGGAAAAAATAGTTGACCTTTTTTTTCAGGGGAAACTGAGAGAAATAAGGGGAATTGGGGAAAGTATTGCTCTGAAAATCGCCGAACTGATTGAAACCGGCGAGCTTAAATACTATGAGGATTTGAAAAAGAAAATCCCCCCATCAGTTTTAAAATTGATGCAGGTTCCCGGGATTGGCCCTAAAAAAGCTCGAGTTTTGTATGAGGAGCTAAACATTCAATCTGTTGATGATCTGGAAAAAGCAGTAAAAGAAAGGAAGCTTGAGAAGTTAAGAGGGTTCGGACCAAAGACTGAGGAAAACATAGAGCGAGGGATTGCCATTTACCGCCAGGGGCAGGAAAGGCTACTTCTTTCTGAGGCTTTACCTCTGGCTGAAGAGATTGTTTCTCAGCTAAAAGAGATAAAAGAAATTGAACAGGCCAGTCCGGCCGGTTCTTTAAGAAGATTGAAGGAAACCATTGGAGACATTGATATTTTGATTGCTACTTCAGATCCGAATACGGCCGGTAAAAAAATACTAGAGCTTTCTCAGGTGAGAGAAGTAGTCGCCGCCGGGGAAACCAAAATCAGCGTCAGGACTCAGTCTGGCTTACAGGTTGATTTTCGGCTGGTGGAGACGGAAATCTACGGAGCCGCTCTTCAGTATTTTACTGGCTCTAAAGAACATAACATTAAGTTAAGGGAGATGGCTAAGAAGAAAGGCTGGAAGATAAGCGAGTATGGTCTTTTTGAAGTGGCTAGCGGGAAAAGATTGGCTAATAGGGAGGAGGAGGAAATCTATCAGTTTTTTGGTTTGCCTTTGATACCGCCACCTTTGAGGGAGGACCGGGGGGAAATTGAAGCCGCTCTGGAAGGAAAACTCCCCCGACTAATTCAACTTTCAGATATAAAAGGGGACCTTCATGTCCACTCAGTTTATTCTGATGGCACTGCCCGTTTAGAAGAGCTGGCCCTTGAGGCAATTAAAATGGGCTACTCCTACCTTGCCGTTTGCGATCACGCTCAAAGACTCAGGGTGGCTCGAGGAATGACACCGGAGGAGGTGGAAAAGAGATTAAAGGAGATAGAGAAAATTAACCAGCGCTATCCGGAGGTAAAACTGCTAAGCGGAGTTGAGTTAAACATTGAAAACGATGGAACGGTTGATTACCCGGCCGAACTTTTATCTTCTTTCGATGTTGTTTCAGCTTCGGTTCACTGGGGATTTGGTCAGACTCGGGAAGAAATTACTTACCGCACCCTTAAAGCCATCGAAAATCCTTATATTAATATAATCTGTCACCCCACCGGCCGGATAATCAACAAAAGACCGCCTTTTGAAATCGACTTGCCTGAGGTTTTTAAGTTGGCGGCTGAAAGTGGAACTTTTCTGGAACTTAACTCTTACCCTGATCGTCTGGATTTAAAAGATGAACACTTGATGGTGGCAAAGAAAGAATACGGCTGCAAGTTTGCTATTGGAACCGATGCTCACGGTCTTGCTCACCTGGCCAACATTCGCTACGGGGTGGCCACCGCTCAGAGAGGCTGGCTGGAAAGGCAGGATGTTTTAAACTGCTATCCTTTAGATGAGCTTTTAAACCTGTTAAAAGAAAAACCTAGAAAACTTGGGGCAAGATAAGATAAACGCTTACATTTTTAAGATGCCAGAAAAGCAGGAGTTTAAAGTTTTAAAAAGGAACTTTTATGCGCGGCCAACAGATGTTGTGGCTCAGGAAGTACTGGGGAAAGTTCTGGTTCGTATTTACCGGGGTAAGGTTTTGAGCGGCCGAATAGTTGAAACTGAAGCTTATTTCGGACCCGGAGACATTGCCAGTCACGCTCGAAACGGACCCACTCCTCGTTCCCAGCCGATGTTCGGGTTGCCGGGAAGAGCTTATGTTTATTTTACCTACGGTATGCATTACCTTCTTAATCTGGTTACCGAAGAAGATGGTAAAGCCGGAGCCGTTCTTATTAGAGCTCTTGAGCCTTTAGAAGGGCTGGAAGTAATGAAAGTTTTAAGAAATAAGGAAAGAAAGAGAGATTTAACCAGCGGTCCAGCACGTTTAACTCAGGCTCTGGCTATTGACCTTTCCTTTAACTGCTGGGATCTCACCACTGGCCAAGAACTTTTCCTGGTTGATGATGGTTATGAAACTGAAGAGATAGTCTTTTCAGCCCGAATTGGCGTTCCGGTCGCCCCTTCAGATAACTTTCGCTATTATATTAAGGGAAATCTTTTTGTTTCCCGTCTTTAGTTACGGAAAATTTTGGGTGTAGAAAGAAGGGAGGAAACAGACTTGAAGATTAGGGAGTTTTATCAAAAAGCGGTGGAGTTGGGGATAGAAAACGACCCTCGAGGGAAAGAAACTATTGAAAAAATTCTTGACAAAAACCGCAAGAAATACGAGAAAGCCGAGGAAGAAGAAAAGAAGTTTTTTGACCCCGAGAAACTGACCAATCCTTTTTCTGATACCCGGATTTTAACTGGCAATCTAGAAGAAGAAATAGAAGGATTGATAGCCGGTATTGATATGGAAGTGGGAGAAGTTCTTCTGGCTGATCGCTTAAGGGAAAAAGGGGAGAAGATAAATTTAATTCTGGCTCACCATCCGGAAGGTAAAGCTCTGGCAGATTTAAGTGAAGTGATGTATCTGCAAGCGGATGTCTGGCATCGCTTCGGGGTACCGATAAACATCGGTGACGCTTTAATTTCCGATCGAGCCCGGGAGGTTTTTCGGGCTTTACTTCCGGTAAATCACCAAAGGGCGGTTGATGCTGCTCGCCTTTTAGGTTTTGCTATGATTTGCCTTCACACACCGGCTGACAATATGGTCACTGCTTATCTTCAGAAATACCTTGAGGAAAAAGAGCCTTACACTTTGGATGAGGTAGTCAAAGCCTTGAAGGAAATTCCCGAATATCAGGAGGCGGCTCGAAATAATGCTGGACCGGTGATTATTGTTGGAAGTGAGAGTTATCGGGCAGGGAAAATTATGGTTGATATGACTGGTGGAACTGAAGGGCCAGAAGGGGTAATTGAAAAGCTGGCTCAAAGCGGGGTCGGGACCCTGGTTTGTATGCATATGGACGACAAACTTAAGAAAAAAGCTGAGGAAAACAAGGTCAACGTAGTTATTGCTGGTCATATTGCTTCGGATACCCTGGGTTTAAACTTGCTTCTTGATGAAGTCGAAAAAATTGAGCCTTTGAAGATAATTTCTACCTCGGGTTTTCGAAGAATTAAGAGAAGTTAATTTTAAGTTCATCAGCCAAATCTTTTTAAACTTAAAAAGAAACTTGATTTTTCTCTTTGCTTTTCAGCTCTTTACTCTCTTTGCTCCAGCTCTTAAAAGGCTTTACGGGGCAGGGCAGGAAATTTTAGAGATAAAGAATAAGTTTTAAAATTAAATAGGAATTAGCAAAATGAAAAAAGAAAATTTGGTTATCAAAAAGCCTGAGCTGGTTGCCCCTGGTGGGGATAAAGAAAGTTTAAAGTTAGCGGTGGAGCAGGGGGCGGACGCCGTTTACCTCGGGCTTAAAGAGTTTAACGCCCGGCGACAGGCGGAAAATTTCTCTCTTTCAGAACTTGAAAAAGCAGTTGACTTTGCCCATTTACGGGGGGTGAAAGTTTATCTTGCTTTTAACACTCTTGTTTTTCCTTCAGAGGCGAAGAAGGCTTTGGATTTGCTTCTAGCTGGCTGGAATTCCGGGGTTGATGCCGTATTAATTCAAGACTGGGGCTTGCTCAATTTGATTTCTTTACAATACCCGGAAATAAAAGTTCACCTGAGCACCCAGGCTGACATTCACAACTTTTATCAAATAAAACTGGTCGAAAAGTTTCCATCGGTCAAAAGAGTTGTTTTGGCTCGTGAAGTAAGTCTTGAGGATATTAAAAATTTAAAAAAACAAACCCGGTTGGAGTTTGAAGTTTTTGTTCACGGCGCCCTTTGCTGTTCATATTCTGGCCTTTGCCTTTTTTCCAGTCTGGTAGGCGGTCGAAGTGGAAATCGAGGTCTGTGCGCTCAGCCCTGTCGCCTGCCTTATGAACTTCTACCTCCATTTGAGGATTCTTTAGAAAGGAAATCCCGACATTACCTTTCTTTGAAGGACCTAGCAGCAATTTCGCTTCTTCCTGAACTAATAGAAGCAGGAGTTGAAGCTTTTAAAATTGAGGGGCGGCTAAAGTCCGCTTACTATGTAGGAGTAGTTACCGGCATTTACCGCCAGGCGATTGACCGCTATTTTAAAAATCCTGAAGGGTACCGCGTTTCACTGGAAGAACTTAGCTGGCTGGAAGAGGCTTACAGTCGGGGTTTTACTGAAGGTCATTTTCTTAATCGTCAGGGCAAGGAGCTGGTTTCTTTTTCCCGACCTTCTCATCGGGGGATTTTCCTTGGCCGGGTTAAACACTTTAATCCAATCACTGGAGAGCTCATTGCTAGCTTCAAGAAGCCGCTGGGGATTGGTGACGAAGTTGAAGTCTGGGTTAAAGGTGGCCGAAAAGTAAAAGAGAAGATTAAAAATTTATTTGTTGGAGAGGAAAAAAAAGAAAGGCTGGATTCGGGTGAAGGTAGAATTATTCTTAACGGGCCAAGGCATCTAATTTCCCCTGGGGACCGCCTGTTTAAGGTTAGGTCGGCTCGGGAATCCAAAATAGTTGAGCTTGTCCGGGAAAGAAGACCCAGGAGAGTAAATTATCTTGAGGGTGAGGTTTCTCTGATAATTGGGGACTATCCAGAGTTAAAGGTTTATTTTGAAGGCAAGGAATTTGTTTTTCAGGGGAAAGTTAAAGTAGAGAAAGGCGAGAAAAGTTTTTTAACTGAAGAAAAAGTTAAGCAAAAGCTCGAGGCTTTTGGCACCCTTCCTTTTAGTTTTTCCGATTTGAGGGTAAAAATGTCTTCTCAAGCGTACCTTTCGCTTTCTGAGCTTACAAGTTTAAGGAAAGAAGCCGAGGAAAAACTGAAAGACTATGTTTTAAATAAATACAGGCGAAGCCCCTTGGTGGCTAAGGAGCTTTTCTTAAAGGGTGGCAGAGGTTTTGAGGTCTGGAAAGGAAAAGAGAAGGAGAAACAATCAAAGGTCACGGCTCGGGTTCGAGATTTAAGCCAGGCCCGGGCTGCTCTCTCTACCGAAGTTGACCGAGTGGCTTTTGAGGTTTCCCTTTGGAAGGGAAGCTGGCAGTCAGAACTGACTCAAATTTTTGCTTTAAAGCCAAAGAAGGAATTGGGAATTGTTCTCCCGCCCGTGGTGGAAGAAAAAGAAAGAGTTTTCTGGCTTGAGCTGGTCGAAAAACTCCGTCCTTTTCAGCCCTTTTTAATCTCGGGCGAGGCCGGACTGGCTAGCTATTTTTTAGATAAAGGCTTCCCTGTCTTCCTTGATTATTCTTTTAACCTTGCCAACCCTTATTTTCCTTTTGAAAAGTTAGGGCTTGCGGAAAACTTAAAGAAGAACTTGAAAGGGATTATCCCCTCCCTTGAACTTAATCTGGAAGAACTGAAGAAGTTGAATGACTCCCTTTTCTTCCCTCTTGAGCTTCCGGTTTATGGTTGGCCGCGAGTCATGGTTTCTAAAAATTGCCTTTTTAAAGCTTTAGAGGGTGACTGCCGAAAGCAGTGTCGAAAAAGAAGTTATAGCTTGAAGGACCGCAAGGGTTATGAGTTTCCTCTGGAGTATGACCTTTTTTGCCGTTTAAATCTTTACAACTCCCGTTGCTTTTTTCTTCTCCCTCTTCTTGATAATTTCTGGGAGGTGGGCATTTCTTGCTTTCAGCTTTGGTTTTTGAGGGAAGAAGCCAAAGAAGTTAAAAAAATCTGCTCACTGGCGGTAAAGAACCTTACCAGGCTGAAAAAGGGACTTCCGCTAGAAGAAAAATACCCCGGGTCTTACACCACCGGTCACTATTTCCGGAAGGTTTACTAAAGAAATAGTGGTTTTAAGGAGTGGTTTCCTCT